>JBGSHR010000404.1:0-8961 GCA_041752155.1 Thiobacillaceae bacterium
GCGGTGACTGATGCGGCCCCCTCCCGCACCGGCTACCTGGCCAGCGTGCGCGGGGTCGAGTGGCATGTGCCACGGCTGGATGACATCGAGGCCGATCTGAGGGTGGAAGCGGAACGTCTGTCCGGCGACGACAACACCGTGCTTTATGGCTTCAGCGTTTCCGCGGGGGAGCGCGTGCTGTTGAGCGGTCGCGCCATCGTGGTACTGGATGCGGCGAAACTGGGGAGTCCAGCATGAAACCAGACATGAAACGCGCCCTGGTCACCGGCGGCAGCGGCGGCATCGGCGCGGCGATCTGTCGGCGCCTGGCCGCCGACGGCTGTTACGTCTATGTCCACGCCAACCGCAACCTGGCCAAGGCGGCGGCCGTGGTGGAAGAGATTTGCATGAGCGGCGGCGCCGCCGAGGCCATCGCCTTCGATGTCACCGACGCGGAGGCCTGCCGTGTCGTCCTGGAAGCCCTGGTCGCGGACGCGCCGATCCAGATCCTGGTCAACAATGCCGGCGTGCATGACGACGCCGTCTTCCCCGGCATGCGCGCCGGGCAATGGCACAGCGTGCTGGACGTGTCGCTCAATGGCTTCTTCCATGTCACCCAGCCGTTGACCCTGCCCATGATCCGCAGCCGCTGGGGCGCATCATCAACATCACCTCCATCGCCGGGCTGGTCGGCAATCGCGGCCAGGTCAACTATGCCGCCGCCAAGGGGGGGCTGCACGCCGCCACCAAGTCCTTGTCCCTGGAACTGGCCAGCCGCGGCATCACGGTGAACGCGGTGGCGCCGGGCATCATTCAGACCGGCATGATCGAAGGGGTGTTCGACGACAAGACCATCGCCGGCATGGTGCCCATGAAACGGGCCGGCAAACCGGAAGAAGTGGCGGACCTGGTGGGCTTCCTCGCCTCTGAGCAGGCCGGCTACATCAGCGGACAGATCATCTCGGTGAACGGCGGCATGATTTGAGCGCGTCCTTAGTTTCCGGTAAGCCGCCGTCCGATCAGTAACGGCAGCCTGAGCAGAAACCCCAGCAGCAGGCGGGCGTGCATCCAGGTCAGCAGGATGTTGTCGCGCAGGTAATTGAAGTGGGAGACGCCACCTTCCTCGGCGGTCAGATACTTCACCGGTGCCGGCAGGTTGATGGGGCGCACGCCGCGCCAGCACAGGCGCACCACGACCTCGGGATCGAAATCGAAGCGGCGCATCCAGCGCTTGCCATGCATCACGCGACGCAGGGGCTCGATGGGATAGACGCGAAAGCCGTAGAGGGAATCGCCGATGCCCATCCACAGGGTCTCCAGGTTGGCCCACATGTTGGATAACTTGCGGCCCTGCACGCGCAGGTTGGGCGCGCTGGCATCGAACACCGGCACCCCCAGCACCATGCAGTCCGGGGACGCCATGGAAGCGGCCATGAAGGACGGGATGAGGTAGGCCGGATGTTGGCCGTCCGAGTCCATGGTAAGGACGTGGCTGTAGCCTTCGCTCGCGGCGAGGTCGAGACCGTGCAGGACCGCCGCGCCCTTGCCGACGTTTTCGGGCAAGACCACCACCCTGAGGCCGGGATCCGTCGCCGCCATGTCCTGGAGGCCGGCGGCGCTGCCGTCGCTGCTGCCGTCCACCACCACCCACACCGGCGTCCACTGCTGACGGGCGGCGCGCACCGTGTCATAGACTTTGGCGCCGGGGTTATAGCTGGGAATCAGCACCAAGTGACTGGCGGAAACGTTCATATCAAGCGCCACAGTGGGGTTGACCTGCCTCTGATTCGGCCTGGGCTGCGTCGGGCGGCAGGAAGCGTGGGGCATTGCGCAATTCAGCAATGAAGTAGCGTTCCAGTTCCTCGCTGAATATGCCGGCTTTCTCCGGAGGCTCGAAGCGCCGACCGAGCCGGATGCGATAGGTGATCGGCATGGTCGGGCGGCGAAACAGTGGCCAGCCCTTGCTGAGGAAGGCCGAGTCGGTCTCGATGAACACGGTCTGGATTGGCACCTTGGCCCGGCTGGCGATGAGCGCGGTCGTGCCCTTGCAGGTGTTGATCGGCCAGCGGGTCGTGCGGGTGCCTTCAGGGAAGAGCAGCAGCTGACTGCCGTTTCTCAGTTCGACCACGGCTTGCTTGATCATGCTCAACTGCGCGTCGTTGCGGATATAGCCGGCCAAGCGGGCGCCGGCGCCGAGGAAGACGTTATCGACGAGGGCGGCTTTCATGATGCAAGCCACATTGGGCAGGCGCGAGATGACCATCAAAGCATCGAGCAGGCAGGGGTGGTTGGGGGCGATGACCAGCGGGCCTTGGTCGCGCAGGGCGTCGAGCGCCGTGAGGTCGAAGCGGCAGGCCCCAACCAGGGCAAGCGCACCAAGGTAGATGCGAAAAACAGTCGTGATAGCCCAGCGCCCGAGTGGCTCGGCCCAATGCTTCGGCAAGACGTAATAGAGGGGCACGGAGAGCATTGACCAAGTCAGTGTCAACGTGCCGAGCAGCCCCAGGCCGAACCACAGCGCACCGAATTCGTAGAGCCGATGCAGCCAGCGCCTCGGTAGGTTGGGCAGCGCAGCCAGCTCAGCGCTCACCGACCGTCTCGACGCGAGTTCCCAGCTTCTCGCACAGCGGCTGCTTGATAGGCAACAGCAGGGCGGCAGCTGAGCCATCACCAATCACCAGGACATCACCACGGTTTTGGGCGAAGTTGGTTAGCGTGAAATCGCATGACACAAGACACTCCCCGGTTGACGACAGCAGCACTAAAGGGGCTGTCCTCTTGCACAAAACAACCCGCGAATATTACCTGATGGGCATCCGACCCTTTGAGTCATTAGCTGCGCCGACCTAGCCCTGATTTCTGACTGATGCTGGGTGTAGAAGAGTCGTTCACCTTTGCATCATCGTGGACGGGTTATCGGCCTTGGCGGTGAATCGTCCCAGAGCAAGGCCAACATCCTGGTGGGGCGGGAAGCCCTGGAAGCCTTCAACGAAGCCCTTTGGCAGCCAACTTGCCTGTCCCATCGTCACCGCCGAAACCTTTCTGAAAACCATGAACCCATGAACGCCCTGAAGGACGAGCGTGAGGTGATCCTCGCGGAGTTGGCCACCCTCAAGCAGGACCTGCCCTCGCCTCGCAAGGTGTCGCAGAAGCAGGTGGCGTAGTCCTGGAGCGTTTGAAAGCGATGTTCCTGGGCCCAGTGCAGGGCCATGGCAAACAGTTGCTGCGTTTCCTGGTGCGGGACATCCGGATGGAAGCCAGCTAGGTAACCATGCGTGGTAGCGTCGAGTGTCTGGAAATGGTCGTCGCTGAAATGAAAAAGGGCACTGTATCCACAGTGCCCATATTCATATGCGACTGGTGCGCCCGGCAGGATTCGAACCCACGACCCCCTGGTTCGTAGCCAGGTACTCTATCCAACTGAGCTACGGGCGCATAAAGAGGCGCGGATTATAAAGCAAGCCGGCCGATCCGCAACAGCTTTTCACAGGACAAATGTTTCGGAGGGAAGACGCCCTTCCTGCCGTCTTGCAAGGGCGAATCAAGTTCAACAGTTAACGCGAATAGAACCCCGAAAGGAACCCCCCCCCGCGACTTGGCATCGCGGGGGTCGGCCGTTGGGCGCGGGTGATTCTGCGAACTCAGACCCGCTGGCTCCGGCGCCGCGCCGCGAAGCCCACCAGGCCCAGGCCGGCAAGCATCATGGCGTAGGTCTCGGACTGGGGTACAGCGTCGGCAAAGGATTGCCGACCTACGAACGGCGGGAGAAGGGGGGAAACCGTTCAACGGTGTTCGCGTTGCAAGCCCAAAAACAAAACCCCCGCGACTTGGCATCGCGGGGGTCGGCAGTCGAACGCGGATGATTCCGCTAGATCAGACCCGCTGGTTCCGGCGCCGCGCCGCGAAGCCCACCAGGCCCAGGCCGGCGAGCATCATGGCGTAGGTTTCGGGCTCGGGTGCCGGGGAGGCGTAGTCCGTCCAGGCCGCGCGATTGGTGGCGAAATCATTGGCCGGGTCATCCACGGCCAAGCCGCCCACGTCGGTCAGAATGCGCGTGCCATCGGCGCGCATCAGGAAGGCGCGGCCACCAAAGGCGTTAGTGTGCAATACAGCGCCGGCGGTGCCTGCTTCGACGATGGTGACATCCCACACTTGCTCCGCTGCACCTGTGGTGGAATTGGTATCGGTGCGCATCTTTCTCGACCCATCAAGGTTGAAGGAATCGGCGGAGACCCAGACGGAGCCGGGAATGACGCCGCCTCCCAGGAAGGAGACCTGGTTCGCATAGTTGGAATCCAGCAGGCCGGTCTCGGGGTTGGTGTTGTTTTCCACCGCGCTGCCAGTGTAATGCTGCATCTCGCCTGATGCGGTGCTGACGCTAACATCGTAGCTGCCGTAGCTGCGCATGACGAAATCGGGGATCAGCTGGGTGGAGGAGAAAGTGTCTGCCAAGGGAAAACCAGTAATGGCTTGATAATCAAAATAGACATCAAAAGCGATGTCGAAGGTGACTTGGCCGGCCATCCGCTCCACCGCAGAGGGGGCGGAGGTCAGTACGGAGCCACACCAGCCCTTGGCATCGGAAACGGTATAGGGCTTGAAGTTGATCTTGGTGTCGTAGGCTGGCACGAGCGGCGAGTTTGGCGGCGTTGCTATGTCCTTATACTGATAGATGTCATAGGTCTTGAAGGACATGTCGGCTTTGGCAATATAGTAGTTGCCGGCCTTGTCGATCTGCATGTTGTTGAAGGTGCTGTCGCGCCCCGTGGTGTAGGCCCACTGGTAGAAGTTGACCGTGGCATCCATGTTGCCGTTGGTGTAGGTGTAGGTAGGATCGGTTATATCCTTGGTTACCTCGTGCCCTGGGTCCGACGTGAGCCAGTCCGGATCCTTGGTTACGACCTTCTGGACCTGGCCGACTCGGGCAGCGTCGAAGCCGCTGCCGACTTGGAAGTCGTTGGCACCCACGCCAGTGGGGCCGGTATAGCCGCCGTCATTGAATGTGATGCTGCCGGAGGAGCCGGTGTAGGTGGCGGGATTGATGGTGGTGGTCCAGTTTGTGGCGAAGGCGGGGCCGGCGATCAGCGCGGATACCAGCAGGCTGTATTTATTCATGTCTCGCTTCATCCTTTTATATGTAAGTAAGCAGCTTGGGTGCGACTGAGCATGGTAAGCAACTACTATGCCTATTAATAACCATGGCCTGAGAATAGGCTAATTGGCTTGTTCTGAATATTATTAGAATATAAGAAATAACTTATTGTTTGATATTCATGTAAAGAAATCCGACAGGCTTCTTATTTTGGAATCTTCCTGGCGAAATGGCTGAATAAATCCATCCGATGCGGTGCCATATAAATATGCGACTCGGCAGAGATGTCGAGCAATTAAAAGGCGGCCGTAGCCGCCTTTTAATCATTACGAGCCAATTGCCTCGGTGTTATTGATGCCTGCTCGGGGGATCGAGCACCCAACTGGCGCTGAGGCCGAAGAAGTTCTGATGCATGCCGATGGATACGCAATCCAGAATGTTGTTGCCACAGGAGGATTGCTCTTTGGCGGCGGCATACATATAGGTGCCGGTGATTTCCAGGGGGGATTCCTTGGAGCGATAGGTGAAGCCTACCGAGTAATGCCGCTCGGTGGTTGCCGGCGCCAGGATGTTGAAGGTCAACTGGTCATTGGCAATAGGGCTTCTGCCGTAGTTGTAACCCGCCCGCACGGTCCATTGCTCGCTCAGGTCATGACTGACTCCGAGCTTGTACACCGTTTGGTCGCTCCAGCCAAAGCCCATACCGGCGTCTGCACCGGTCAGGGCGGCGAGGTTCGACCCCGCAACACCATCTGGGTAGGAGCTACTGGTTGGGATGCCGCCAAGACCGTCGTGTTGATCCGGCCCACGGTTATGCACCGAGGCGATTTCGCTGTAGCGAATCTTGGTCACGTCGAGGGCCACCATCCAGTCCTTCGTGGGGCGCAGGGAGAAGCCAATGCCGTAGTTGGAGGGGATGTCGAAATCGCCTTGCTCGGCAAACAGGCCCTTGTACAGCTTGAACTTGGACATATAGGTCCGGCTGGCATAGGTCAGACCCACAGTCAGCCGATCGTCAAAGAAATCTCCTTGCCAACCCAGTTTCACGCCTGCGCCGAAGCTCCAGTCGAATTGATTGTGGGTGAGGGCGGCGGTATCTGAGGTGATTGGCGTCTGGAACGCGGGGATATTGGTGAAGGCGGCAAAGTTATCGAGACCGTAGGCGCGGAAACGCTGCGCGGCCAGCACTAGGGAAGCACCCAGGGCATGCTGTTCATTGGCCTTGAAGGCGACGGAAAGGGGCAGCAGTACCTGCATGAGGTCAACGCCCAGGTCGCTATTTACATTGGCATGTGTGCCAGGACCCAAGATGGCGTCAATCAGGGAGTTTGTAAAATGTCCTTCCGGGGCCGCAAACAGATTTTGGCGATAAGTGGTGTTCATACCGCCAGCACCCACCATGGCCACACCGACTGTCCACTGGCTGTCGATGGGCATGGAGAAGGCCATCTCGGGCATGGGAAACAGTTCATCGTCGCTTTCCACATCGCCGGCAAAGCCAAAGTCACCAGCACCCCCCGCCCCCCGATCGACCACTTTTGCATGCCGGACCGGGTTGAACAGGGTCACGCCGGCATCTCCGCGCATGCCCATGCCCACCAGATTCGCCGGGTTGGCGGCCTGGGACAGGGAGTCGCCACCCACAGCAATGCCAACGCCACCCATGCCCTGGGAGCGGATGCCGAAACCGGGAAGAAAATAACCGTTGGTGGCTTGAACGCCCGGCGCAAAACAGGTTGAGGCTAATACCAATGTCAGACAGGCTGAATTACGCCAATTGCTCATATCCACTCCAAATGATCTCTAATGTTGTGTCAATAGCACTGCCCATTGGGGCACGCGCAGCGTGCATGCTATTACAAATGTAAAAACCGGCACCCAAGGGTGCCGGCCATCATTAGCGGTAAATGCCGCTTATATGATTATGCTGCTTTGCGGCGACGGGCAATGGCACCGACCAGACCCAGACCAGCCAACAGCATGGCATAGGTCTCGGGCTCGGGAACGGCAGCCACAGCCACGCCATTCACGGTCCACTCGCCGGTGAAGCCGGGGAAGGCGACGGGCACGGGGGCGAACCAGTGGGCCGTGAATGCGCCGGTGCCGGCGTCAAAGGCGGTGATCGCGAACTCGCTGGTGGGGGCGCCGGGGCCTTGGGCGATCGTGTTGCCGGTATAAAACACGGTCCAGGTGGACAGATCCAGGGTCAGCGCACCGCCGGTGATGTCGCTGCTGGAAGCGGCGGTGGTGTACACAGAGACCGGGGCGCCGAAGAAATCAAACAGCTTATAGCCAACAGGGGGGTTGACGAGAGCATCGAAAGCGGCGCCATTAGTCACATTGGCAGCGCCAGCAGCTAGGTCATCCGTGCTCAGATTGGCAAAGGCAGAGCCACCAATAGCGGCTGCAGTATTGCCGCCCAGGGTGTGCATGGTGAACACGCCGTTGGTGATGGTCAGGGAGGTGACCGCGGCGGCGTTGGCGCCGAAGGAAACAACAGACAGCAGAGCAGCAGCAAGAATAGAAACTTTCATGGAATTCCCCTCCAAACCTAAAAAGGTAGGTTGATCAAAAAGCCCCTTGCGAGGGCGAAAATTTATTACTTGTGATTGAGCGGTCGTTTCTAACCCAACCCGGGGGAATTGTAAGCAACGTCCGTGCCAACTGCGTTGTATTGGTTCGAATGCACTGATAGTACTAGTACATTAGAAATCAATTATTTACTTACCAAACAAAGCTTTATTGGCTTTGTAAAAAAATCCGACAGCTGGCTGGCTCCCGATATGTGGATCAAAACGTCAGCTTTTAACGCCGCCTTGGTGTTACAGCTGGATTACATGGTCAAATTTTGAGTGTAAAGAAATCCGACAGTCGCTTCGCCTGCGCCTTGGTCTTCACTGTTTGCCTCATCCATAACATCGGGAGGCCATCTGGTTGGAGGCCTGGGCTTTGATTCGACAGTGGGAGCGCTTCCCTCGATACGGCGCTTCCTTCGATACGGCGCTACGCGCCTACTCAGGACGAACGGACCGCCTGCTTGGGACGAACGGGTGGGGAGTAGCGCAGGCGTCCTTGCCTGCAAGCGGGCGGCAGGCCCACCTCGTGGCGGACGATGCAGGCGAGGCGCCTGCGCTACGGGGTTGTGGGGGGCTCTGGCCAGAGCTCTGTGTGGTAATGGGCTGGTCAGCCCTCGAATGATTCCGGCCAGGCCCGGGCATCGTGGTAGATGCTCAGCACGTCCACAGTGTCGGGGGTGATACGGTAGACCAGGATGTAGGGGTATCGGTGGACGACCAGTTCCCGGGTGCCATCCACCCGGCCGGGCCGACCGATGCTGGGCTGATGCACCAGGTCGTGGGCCTGGTTCCGGATGGTGGTGACGACGCGGCGGGCGGCTTAGGGTTGTGCAGGGCGATGTGGTCGCGGATGTTGCTCAGGTTTTCCTTGGCGCGCTGGGTGTAGCGCAGCCTCATGCCTCCGGCTCGCCGTGCAGGGCGAAGAAGGTGTCCATCTCTTCATCGGGGACGAATTCGCCGCGCTCGGCCTGCGCCAGGCCCTCCCGGATGTCGGCCAGGATGCGACGCTCGCGGGCCACGTAAGCGGCCAGGGCCTCATTGAGCATATCGGCCTCGGCCCGGTGGGTTTCCTTGGCCAGGGCGTGTAGCCCGGCGCGAATGTCCGGGCGAATTTCCAGGGTGTCGGTTTGCATGTGGCGGTCCCCCAAGTTGATGGTCGGATGTTACCGCCTGACGGCCCAGGTGAAAAATCGGGCTGTCTGATATTTCAGACGGCCTTAAGGATTCATGCGGCTTCCTCGGATACGGCGCTGGGTGCTTGCTCGGGACGAACGGGTGGGGAGTAGCGCAGGCGTCCTCGCCTGCAAGCGGGGG
>JBGSHR010000405.1:0-7330 GCA_041752155.1 Thiobacillaceae bacterium
CGGTGCCGGCGGCGTTGAGCTTGAGCGCGGCTCCGGCCAAGTCGATAGCCTCGCCTTCCTCCATGCGCTCGCCCAGGTCCTGGCGCTGGGCGAAATCGACCTGGGGGTAATCGGCGAACATCACATGGGAACGGGGTTCCAGGCGGGCGCGCAGTTTCACCGGCAGGTCCTTGGCGCCGCCGCCGTTCATGTAGCCCACCGCCAGGTCGAATTCGGCCGCGCCGGCGGCGATCCATTGCGCCTGGGTGGGGTCGAGGCTGGCGCGCATGAGGGGAACGCGGAAATCCCCCACGCTGAAACGGCCGCTGTCCAGGCCGTCGAGATATTCCAGCTGGGCGGGATCGGTATCCGGTTGGATCGCCTTGTCCACCAGGCGCAGCACGTAGTCGCCCCGCTTGGCGCCCAGCGGGATCCGCCAGGTGGATTCGGCGGCGCCGTTGCGCCAGGTCAGTGGCTGGAACCAGCGCTGGTGGCTGTCGACATGTTCGATCAGCAGGGTCCGGGGCGGCTTGGCGGCGTAGGCCAGACCGGCGGCGCGCTTGTCGCGCAGGAAATGTTTCATGTGCGCCGTGTCGCCCGGGCGGAACAGCACCCGGTCCAACACGGTGTGGGCCAGGCGGTCGTCGCTGTTCCATTCCTCGGGCAGGCCGAAGCGCCAGGTCTCGATGCCCTCGTCCCAGTCCGAGCGGGCGAAGCTGAGGTCGTCGCCGTGGCGCGCGCTCACGAACAGGGGGCAGGCGTAGTTGTCGCCGGTGCGAGGATCGGGCAGGCCTTTGGGCAGGAAGGCCATGCCGTTCCGGTCCGTGACGCTCTGGGTCAGCAGCTTGCCATGGCAGTCCCGCGCCGCCACTTGGGCGTTGGCCACCGGCTTGCCGCTATCCAGGCGGGTGACCCAGGCCAGGGAGCTGTCCGCGCCCCATTTGAAATGCACGCTGAGATTGGTGACCAGGGCGGTGGCGCGCACGTACATGGGCTCGTCGTCCCCCAGCAGGGCGCGCCCCAGGCGGCGGCTTTCCGCCTCCACCAGATAAAAGCCGGGTTGTTCCAGAGGCAATCCCACCACCTCGAAGGCATGGGCGCCGTTGGGCTTGGGCAGGGTCCGCGTCACCACATGGGCCACTTCGCTAGCGAGCAAGGAGGCTCGACGCGGGTCGGGACGGGGGTCGCCGGGAGGATTCTCGATGGCCTTGAGGCGTGCCTGCCAATCCAGGATGGTGGCGTCGTCGCTTAGCCTCAGCCAGCGCACCTTGGCCGCCGTCCCCTTGCCGACGTCCGGCTCCAGATTGCGCAGGGTGATGGGCAACAGACCGCCGCTGGCGCGCTCGACGATGCCGAAGTCGCCGGAGAACTTGACCAGGGGCGGGTAGTCGTCCACCGCGACTTGCAAGGGGTAGCGCCCGGCATTGACGAGGGGGCGGCCCTTGTCATCCGTCAAGCCGTCGGGCAGTGCAAGGTTGAGCCGGGCCCGGGCGGGGAAGGGGCCGGGGAAGATCACGCTCTGGTCGGTGGGGGTGGGCGGCTCGGATTTCTTCTGGCGATAGCGTTTGCCCTTGGCGTCCTTGAGGACGATGTGGTCCAGCAGGGCCCGTTCCACCGGGGCGGTGAACTCCACCCGCATCGGCGCCAAGGGCATGCAGTCCGCCTTGGCGTTTTCCCGCTGGCAGCGCAGGTGGGCGGCGAATTGCTCGCGCACCTGAAATTCCAGGCGTTGCTCCGAGGGATTGGCTTGCCCCGAGGCGGTGGCGATGCCCTGGCCCCAGACCAGGGCCAGCTTGGCGCTGGCGGGCAGGGTGCGGTTACAGCGCAGGACTTCCAGGCGTGGATCGTCTTTCGTCTTGGTGTCGTCTGTCGCGTCCTCGTCCAGGCGAGTGGCCAGGGCCTGCAGCAGTCGGCCGCGTTCCGCCCCCGTCAGGCGCGTGACGCCCACCTGTTCATGGATGCCCTGGATCTCGCAATGCACTCGGGCCAGGATGCTTTCCGGCGTGGCCGCGCCATTGAGGTGCAGGATGAAGACCTGGTCCTCGTCTATGGTGCCGCCGGGGTCGGGCAGGCTGCGCACCACCCGGGGGCCGGCGATGGAAAAGGCGTAGTCCTGGTCCGCCTGAATCGCCTCGCCCGCCAGGGAGGTGAGCCCGGGTTTGAGGCTGAAGCGGCAGACCGATCCCGCCTCCGGTGTGCCGTGCAGGTTGTAGACCCAGGTGCGCTCGTCGCTCCAGTAACCGTCCCCCGGCGTGTCGCATTGGATGTCGAAGGGGGCGGGAGCGTCGCTGCGGCCCTGGGGGGCCATGGCAGAGGAAAAGCGTGCCTGGGCCTGACGCACCTCGAGTTGAGCACCCTGGGGCGAGAAGCGCTCCACGCCGGCGTTGGCCAGCCCGGCGCATAAGCCGGCCAGGATGAATATGAACAGGCGTTTCATGGCTACCGCTCCCCTTCTGTGCTGGCTTTATGTGCCGGGTCATTCTGGCATGACCCCCTTGAAACAATACTTGACTTAATGACTCAACTTTAGGTAAGGTGGCGCCACTGATTCGTTACGTTGTATTCGCAACCGTAATACCAGACAGACCACATTTATATATCCGCGAGGAAGGAAACATCATGGAACTTGAAATCAACGGTAGAACTGTAGAAACCGACCCCGAGGGCTATCTGGCCGATCTGTCCGATTGGGCCGAGGATGTGGCTGAGTTCCTGGCCTCCCAGGACAAGCTGACTCTGGAAGAGAACCATTGGAAGATCATTCGCTACATGCGTGATTACTTCAACGAGTACGGCACCGCCCCCAATCTGCGCATCCTGCAGAAGGGCCTCAAGGAAGAGTTCGGCGATGAATGGGGCGACAAGAAATTCCTGTTCGACCTGTTCCCCTTCGGCCCCGCCAAGCAGGCCGGCCGCTACGCCGGTACCCCCAAGCCCACCGGCTGCGTTTGAACCCTCGCGCGAATCCCTAAGTCTCCAATAAACTTGCCCCGTCCTTACGGGGCAAGTTTCTTTGGAGAAATGATGAGTCGTCTCACTCTTGTTTTACTGCTGGCCCTGGCCAGCCAAACCGCCAACGCCTTCCCTTCCTATGCCACCGGGGGCTTTCGCGGCGCAAGCCTGATGACCTCCGACGAGGTCAAGGCCCATATCTCCCATCTCCTGTCCATGAAGACTTTCGCTGAATGCGAGTCGTATATGGATGCCCACGAAGTCGAGCTGCAGAAGCGCGCCTCGGTTCAGCATGTATCACTGCCGGAAAAGGACGGCGATCCTTGTACGGTGATGCGATTCTTCGGGCGCATTCATTAAAAACCCGCCAAATGGCGGGTTTTGATTTCCGTTCGCTAATGGACTGAGCCGAAGGACAGGTCTTTGTTGCCCGCCGGCGTCGGCAAGCCCGCGATTCGGCAACCCTGGGTGACCGGGCCGCGCGGGAACAGGCCATATAGGAACTTGCGTCCACCCTCATGCTGATAGGTCTCCTCCATGGCCTTCAGCAGGGTGCGGGCGTTGGGGGCCGGCCCGCATTCGGCGAAGTGATCGCGCAGATAGCAGATGACTTCCATGTGGGCGTCGCTGAGTTCGATACCTTCTTGCCGGGCCAGGTTGTGGGCCGCATCCTCGCTCCACGCCTCCAGGTCGTTGAGATAGGCCTCGGCATCGCAAGGGGCCATGGCGTCGGCCAGAATCAGTTTGTTGATGTCTTGCATAGCCTTTCTCCTTTTTGCTTGTGACAGGTCTTGAATAGGCCTGTTTTCTCACTAGCATCGCAGCGAAGAAATGCAATAAGTTATTGATTAATAATACATAAGCGTCTTATTGTGGGATTTCGCGCAGCACCCGAAAACCCAGGTTCACGTCCAGTTCGTCCCACATGCGCGGCTTGCGCGCGGCGGAGCGGGCCTGCCAGACGGATTCGAACCAGGAGCCTCCCTTGGTGACGAACCACTTGCCGTCGCGTCCCGTGCCGGCGGAGTGCAGGGCATCGATGGGACCGACCCAAGGGTCGCAGGTGAATTCCCAGACGTTGCCGTGGACATCGAACAGTCCCCACAGGTTGGCGGGATAGAAGCCCACTTCCACGGCCTGGTTGAGGGGGGCGCAGAACGGCAGAAAGCGGCGCCAGCCATGGCTGCTGCGGCTGGCGAGTTGGAACGAGCCGGTGTTGGCCTCGCTGCACCCCAGTTCATTGCCGAAGCAGTAGTGGGTGGAACTGCCGGCCCGGGTCGCGTATTCCCATTCCGCCTCACTGGGCAGGCGGTAGCGCTGCCCGGTTTGCCGGGACAGCCACTCCAGGTAGGCCGTGGCGTCGCCCCGGCTGATGTTGATGGCCGGGTGGCGGCCTTCCGCCCGGACCAGATGTTCCGCCCAATAGTGGTCGGTATCCTGGGCAAAGGCCTCGAACTCCGCCGCGGTCACGCAATACCGGCCCAAGGCGAAAGGCCGCTCCACACGCACGTGGCGCTGGGGCAGATCGCCGAAATCCCGATCCGTGTTTGGTGCCCCCATCTCGAACGTCCCGGCGGGAATGACGGCCAGTTCCGGACCGGATTGGCCATCGCGCAGGGTGTCGCTGAACATGTCGGCCAAGCCGGCCTGATGCGCCGCATGTTGTTGCAGCGCGCGTAATTGGACCGGGGTTAGGTCGTGCACAAACGGGTGAGTGGAATCCGCCGTCTGGTTCATCGCGGATCAGCCCGCCAGTGGCCCGACTTGCCGCCCAGCTTTTCCAGCAGGCGCACCGACTCGATCACCATGCCGCGGTCCACCGCCTTGCACATGTCGTAGATGGTGAGCAGGGCGATGCTGGCGGCGGTGAGGGCTTCCATCTCCACGCCGGTGCGGCCCACGGTTTCCGCCTGGACGCTGCAGTCGATGGCCGAGGCGGCCTCGTCCAGCTGGAAATCCACGCTCACCTTGGTGAGGGCGATGGGGTGGCACAGGGGGATCAGGTCGGCGCTGCGCTTGGACGCCATGATGCCGGCCAGGCGCGCCACGCCCAGGACATCGCCCTTCTTGGCGCCGCCGTCGCGGATCATGGCCAAGGTGTCCGGCTGCATGACGATACGACCGGCGGCGATGGCCACACGTCGGGTCTCGGCCTTTTCGCCCACGCCCACCATGACGGCGCGGCCCTGTTCGTCGAAATGGGTGAATTTGTTCATGTCGGGGAACCGGATGGGAGGGCGGCTATCATATCGCCATGAAATATTTTCGCATCATCGCCGCCGCCCTGGTCATCGCCTATCCCGTCCACGCGGTGGATCTGCCGGACTTGGGCGAGGTGTCCCGGGTGGCCTTGTCCGAATCCCGGGAAGATCAGATCGGCCGGGAAATCATGCGCCAGATTCGCGATAGCGCGGAATATCTGGATGACCCCGTGCTCTCCGAATATCTGGGCAATCTGGGTGATCGCCTGGTGGCCGCCTCGCCGACGCCGGGCCGCCGCTTCGAGTTCTTTCCGGTGCGGGATGCCAGTATCAACGCCTTTGCCTTGCCGGGGGGCTACGTGGGGGTCCATACCGGCCTGATCTCGGCGGCGCGCAATGAATCCGAGCTGGCCGGGGTGTTGGCCCACGAGATTTCCCATGTGACCCAGAACCACATCGCCCGCATCGTCGATGCCCAGAAGGGCTCGAGCCTGATTTCCCTGCTGGCCCTGGCGGTGGCTATCCTGGCGGCGCGTTCCGATAGCCAGGTGTCCCAGGCCGCCATGGTCTCCGCCCAGGCCTACAACGTGCAGAACCAGCTCAACTTCACCCGCGAGCATGAGCGCGAGGCTGATCGGGTGGGCCTGCAAATTCTCAGCGCCACCGACTATTCGCCCCAGGGCATGGCCAGCTTCTTCGAACGCTTGCAAGCCCAGGGCCGGATATACGAGAACAATGCGCCGTCCTACCTGCGCACCCACCCCCTGACCTACGAGCGCATCGCTGACATCCAGGGACGCCTGGGCCACATGCCTTACCGTCAGCATGCCGATAGCCTGGAGTTCATGTTCGTCAAGGCACGGGTCCAGGCAGCGGAGGGTGACGCGGCGGAGGCGGTGCGACGCTTCGAAGCCCAGACCAAGAACGATCCCGATAGTCTGGGCGCCTGGTATGGCCTGGCGATGGCCGCCATGCGTGCGAGTAATCTGGACCAGGCGAGGCGCGCGGCCGAGGTGCTGGTGAAGCGGGCCACGGCCTCTCCCTTGGTGACCCTGCTCAACGCGGAAATCCTGTTGGCGCAAAAACGTCCAGCCGAAGCCATCACTGCATTGGGTACGGCCTTGCAACGCCAAAGTGCCTACCGGCCACTGGTGTATCTCTATGCCCGCAGCCTGTTGCGCGCCAACCGCGCCCAGGAAGCCCTGGCCTTCATCACCGAGCAGCAGCGCACCTGGCTGGCCGACCACAGGCTCAATGCCCTCCTGTCGGAGACCTACCAGGCCTTGGGAAAACCCACCCAGGCCCATCTCGCCCAAGCCGAGGCCTATGCCTTGCTGGACCGCACCGACGCCGCCATCGAGCAATTGCAGTTGGCCCAGAAGAGCGGGCAGGCGGATTTTTATACCCTCTCGATCATCGATGCCCGCCTGCGCGAACTCAAGGAACAACGCCAGCCGGACCAGGAAAAGCCGCCTTGGTAGGAAAGTACCGGGGGGGGCGTTTATCGTACTAAATCGCACAAAAGCAATATTGACGCCCTTGTGCCCGGCGGCGACTAGCGCATATCCTTCGTCGTCCCTTGGGATGCTTGCCCAGTCGTTCCTGGCCAAGCTACAGCTAAATCTGATAGAGGAAGGAGACGCCATGCGGAAACGCACTTCCGTGATCACCGGGGTTCTAGCCGCCCTGCTTGTCACCACCGCCTTCGCGCAAGAAGCCAAGAAGGAAGAAACCGGTAAAGATCTCGCTTACAACAACAAGAAGGGCAACTGCCTTGCTTGCCATGCCATGCCGACCCGGGAAGATGCTCAGCAGCCCGGGAACAGCGGGCCTCCTCTGATCGCCATGCAGGCCCGCTTCCCTGACAAGCAGGTGCTGCGCGCCAAGATCTGGGATGCCACCGCCACCAATCCCACCACTTTCATGCCTGCCTTTGGCAAGCACAAGAACCTGACGGAACAGGAAATCGATAAGGTCCTGGATTTCATCTACGGCCTGTAATTGACCCAGTCGACACGAGGAAAACACATGAACAATCTGCGTAGGAACGTACTGAAAGGCGCTGGTAGCGCTGGTGTGGTGAGCGTGGCGGTTGCGGCCGGCCTGCTGGCGCCGACGGCGGCGATGGCGGCCTGGAACAAAGCCGGGTTCGAAGCTAAGGATATGGCTGGCGCGCTGGCCGGCGTGGGTGGTGGCGG
>JBGSHR010000406.1:0-11254 GCA_041752155.1 Thiobacillaceae bacterium
GGCCGGCATTCTGGGCCAAGGCCCGAAACAAGCCGGCATGGCCCAGGCTCAGGCGTACGTCGGGCACGCCGGCGATGCGCAAGGCATCGAGCAGCAGGGCCTGGATCTCCAGGTCGGCCTCGATACCGGCATGGCCGAACAACTCAGCGCCGATCTGGAACGGTTCCCGGCTACCGCGCATACCGGCGGGCTTGGTGCGCAGCACCGGGCCGGCATAGCACAAGCGGGTGGGGCCTTGATGATTGATCAGGTGGGCATCGACCCGGGCAGCCTGGGGGGTCATATCGGCGCGCACGCCCAGCATGCGGCCTGACAAGCCGTCCACCACCTTGAAAGTCTTCAGGTCCAGGTCCTGAGCTGCACCGGTCAGCAGGGAATCCAGATATTCCACCAGGGGCGGATAGATCAGGTCGTAACCATAGGAATTGAACAGGTCGAGCAAACGGCGCCGCAACGCCTCGGCCCCCTGGGCATAGGGAGGCAGGATGTCTTCCAGAAATTCGGGCAGGAGCCAGGCGGGAGTCATTGGGTCAGAAGCAATAGCAATAGGCCGACAAACATGGAAACGAGACCCATGAAACGCAATTGTCCATCGCTGAACCGGGTCATGCGGGTAAAGGCCTCACGCCAGGCGGCGGGGGCCAGAAACGGCAGCACGCCTTCGATGACCAGCATCAGGGCGATGGCCGGCAGAAACACCTCGCCCAGATTCACAGCCGGTCAAACCCGGCACTTCCCGAAACCTCCATTACTTGCCGCCGCCCCGGGGGGATTTCATGTAGCGGAAGAAATCGGAGCTGGGCTGCAGCACCATCACGTCGCTCTTGCTGCGGAAGCTGCTCTTATAGGACTCCATGCTGCGATAGAAGGCATAGAACTCGGGATTCTTGCCATACGCCTCGGCGTAGATGCCGGAGGCCTTGCCGTCGCCCTCACCCTTGATGCGCTGGGCATCCCGGTAGGCCTCGGCAATGATGACCTCGCGCTGGCGGTCGGCATCGGCGCGTATTTTTTCGCCTTCGGCGGAACCGGTGGAACGCAGTTCGTTGGCCACGCGCTTGCGCTCGGCATCCATGCGGCGATAGACCGAGCCGCTCACCTCTTCCGGCAAGTCCACGCGCTTGATGCGCACGTCCAGCACCTCCACGCCGTAACGGCGCGCGTCGGCATCGGCCTTCTGGCGCAGGGAGTCCATCACGTCGTCCCGCTCGCCGGATACCACATCGTGCACGGTGCGCTTGCCGAACTCGGCGCGCATGCCGTCATTGACAGTCTGGGCCAGGCGATTGGCGCCGCGACGCTCATCGCCGGCGAAGCTCACGTAGAACTTCTCCACGTCGAAGATGCGCCACTTCACGAAGTAGTCCACCAGGACGTTCTTCTTTTCCGAGGTGATGAAGCGTTCCGGGTCCACCGCGTCCATGGTCAGGACGCGGGTATCGAAATAACGCACATTCTGGACAAAAGGTATCTTGAGGTAGAGGCCGGGAGCCTTGTTGATGCTGACCACTTCACCCAATTGAAACACCATGGCGGCCTGGCGCTGGTCCACGGTATAGACCGACAGGGACAGCAGCAGCAAGGCCACCACCAGGGCGATGACGATATTGGCGGGATTCTTCATCATGGCCGCTCCTCCCGGTCACGACTGCGGAAGGCATCGCGGGACCGGAACAGTCCGTCATTGGTCTGGGACTTGGCGGTCTGCTCCACAGGCGCTTGCGGCTGGGCATCCTGGGCCGTCGGTTGGCCGCTTTGAGTCATTTGCATGAGTTTGTCCAAGGGCAGATAGATCAGATTGCCCCCCTGCTTATCGTCCACCATGACTTTGGTGGTACTGGAAAGAACCTGCTGCATGGCGTCCTGATAGAGACGCTCCCGAGTGACCTGGGGCGCCTTGCCATACTCCACCAGCACCTGCTTGAAGCGGGAGGCCTCGCCTTCAGCCTGGGCCACCACGCGCTGCTTGTAACCACTGGCCTCTTCCATGAGGCGGGCGGAAACACCGCGCGCCTTGGGGATGACATCGTTGGCGTAGGCCTGGCCCTCGTTCTTGAAGCGCTCCCTATCCTGGCCCGCCTTCACGGCATCGTCGAAGGCGGCCTGCACCTGTTCGGGCGGCTGGGCGTTTTGCATGTTCAGCTTGCTGACGCTGATGCCGGTCTTGTAGCGATCCAGAATATCCTGCATCAACTTGGTGGCCCGCACGGCGATGTCGGCGCGGCCTTCGTACAGCACGTAGTCCATCTTGCTCTTGCCGACGATTTCGCGCATGGCGGTTTCGGCAGCCTGCTTGACCGCCTCATCCGGATCACGGTTGGCGAACAGGTAGTCCTCCGGATCCTTCAGGGTGTACTGCACGGAGAATTGCAGATCGATGATGTTCTCGTCGTCGGTGAGCATCAGGGATTCGGATTGCACCTTGGCCTTGACGTTATTGTGGTAGCCCACCTCCACGGTGCGTACCTGCTCGACATTCACCACTTCCACGCTTTCCACCGGGAAAGGCATATGCCAGCGCGGGCCGGGCATGGTGGTCTCGGCATACTTGCCGAAACGCAGCACGACACCCCGCTCGCCGGCATCGACGATGTAGAAGCCGGTCGCCAGCCAGACCAGCACGGCCAAGACGACCAGCAGCCCGGCGCCGCCGGGGATGTTGAACTCACGTCCGCCCCGCGCCGGCGGCTCATCGCCGCCAGCACCCTTGCGGCCGAACATGCCGTTCAAGCGACGATTGAAGTTTTTCCAGAGTTCATCGAGATCCGGCGGGCCACCATTGCCTCGGTTGCCACCGTTCTGGTTACCCCATTGGGGGTCGTTCCAAGCCATTGAGTTCTGCTTCCCTATTGAAGTGTGTGGATGAACGCATCCGGGGAGAGAGGGTCATCCGGAGTCGTTCGTACCGACAGGGCAAATTCGGCCAAGGCTGCGCGCAAAAGTTCAATCCCCGCGCCGTTCCTTGCCGAGAGCCAAACGGCGTTGATCTTACCATACTCATCCCGCGTCAAATGGGGCTCCGCGCCGGTGAGATCGATCTTGTTCATGACCTGGAACTGGGGTACCTGATCCGCGCCTATCTCTTTCAGCACCTTTTCCACCTCCTCGATCTGGCGCTCCCGATTGGGACTGGCGGCATCCACCACATGCAACAGCAGATCCGCATGGGCGGTCTCTTCCAGGGTGGCATGAAAGGCCGCCACCAGGGTGTGGGGCAGACGGGTGATGAAGCCCACGGTGTCGGAGATGACGATCTGCCCCGCCTCCTTTACCCACAGCTTGCGCGACGTGGTGTCCAGGGTGGCGAACAGCTGATCGGCGGCGTAGGCACCGGCCCGGGTCAGGGTGTTGAACAAGGTGGACTTTCCGGCGTTGGTGTAGCCCACCAGGGAGATGGACAGCACGCCGCTGCGTTTACGGCTGCGGCGCTGAATCTCCCGGCTTTGGGCCAGCTTCTCCAGCCTGGACTCGATGGTCTTGATGCGCTGGTTGATCAGGCGCCGGTCCAGTTCCAGCTGGGTTTCCCCCGGGCCGCCGCGCATGCCGATACCGCCCTTCTGGCGTTCCAGGTGGGTCCAGCCCCGCACCAGGCGCGTGGCGTAGTGGCGCAGCTGGGCCAGTTCCACCTGCAACTTGCCTTCGTTGCTGCGCGCGCGCAGGGCGAAGATGTCCAGGATCAGGGCGGTGCGGTCCAGCACCCGGCATTGGATGCGCCGCTCCAGGTTGCGCTCCTGCACCGGGGACAATTCATTGTTGAAGATGACCAGGTCGGCCTCGGTCTCGCGCACCATCTCGGCGATTTCGTCCGCCTTGCCGGTGCCGACGAACAGGCCCGGGTCCGGCTTGTTGCGCTTGCCTTCCACCAGACCGGCCACCTTCAGGCCGGCGCTGGCGGCGAGGAGCATCAGCTCGTTGAGACTTTCGGAATAATCGGCGTGGCCAAAATCGAGGGAGGCCAGGACGACTGACTCACCCCGCCCGGGCCGTTCAAACATGAGAAAACTCGAACATCAATGCGGATCAGACCTCTTCGCCAGGATGCTTGATGGTCACCGGACGGGCCGGCACCACGGTGGAGATGGCGTGTTTGTAGACCATCTGGGTGATCGCGTTCTTGAGCAGCACCACATACTGATCGAAGCTTTCGATATGACCCTGGAGTTTGATGCCATTCACCAGGTAGACGGATACCTGAACCTGTTCCTGACGCAGCGCGTTGAGGAACGGGTCTTGTAATTGCTGCCCTTTGCTCATGGGATTTCCTTATCTTGTGAAATGCTTATTTGGGATTGTGATTCTAGCCATTTTTCATAAAACATTAACCTTGATTTTCCACCAGTTCGGGGTGACCAAAGTACCAGCCCTGCCCCAGATGCACCCCCATATCCCGCAACATGAGGTAGGTGGCCTCGTCTTCCACGCATTCCGCCACGGTGATGATGCCCTCGCTGCGGGCAAAGCCCGCCAGGCTTTCGACGATGGCCGCCACTTTCCTTTGCTTGCGCATATTCGCCACCATCCAGCCCTCGATCTTGAGGAAAGAAATAGGCAGGCGGGCCAGATAGAGGAAGGAGGAATAGCCGCTGCCGAAATCGTCCAGGGCAAGGCGGAAGCCGAAATCCAGCAAGGGCTGCAAATCCTCCGCCAAGGTATCCAGGTTGGCCAGGAACTGGCGTTCGGTGATCTCGAAGACGATGGGCTTCACCGGGCCGAAGGTGACGCCGCAGGTATGGCAGGAATCCTGGGCCCGGGTCAGCAATTCCTCCACCAGGTCCCGCCGCGCCAGGAACTGGGGGGACAGATTGACGAAATGCATGAAGTCCGGGCTGGCCATGCCCTTGCCCAGATTGCCGGCGCAGCGTGACATGGAGTTGCGCGTGATGATGCGATCGATCTCCGGCATCAGGCCCAGGCCCTCCGCAGCCTCGATGAAATCCCCGGCAGCGAGCAGTTTGCCATCCGGCAACTGGACGCGGGCCAGGGACTCGTCGGCCACGACCACGCCGGTTTCCAGATCGACGATGACTTGGGCCGACATGCGCACGCGCTGGTCGCGCAGGGCGCGCTTGATCACCTGGGCAGGCCATAGCACGCCTTCCGCATCGCGGGTTTCGATGCGGTCGCGGCCATTGTTCTTGGCCTGGTACAGGCAGGTATCCGCCAGTTCGATGGTGCGCCGCACGTCCTCATCCTGGCGGCCGGGCAAACCGATACCCACGGACACGGTGATCTGCACCTCGCCCGCGTTGGTGGGGATCGGATTGGCCTTGACCCGGGCGACCAGACGCTCCATGACATAAACCGCCTCATGGGTGTCGGCGCTGCGCAGGAACACCAGGAATTCCTCGCCGCCCCAGCGCGCCACCCAGTCGTCTTCGCGCAAGCCCGCTTCCAGGCGCTGGGCCACGATACGCAGTACCTGATCGCCCACGGCATGGCCGAAGCGGTCGTTGATGCGCTTGAAGTGATCCAGATCCAACATGGCGATGGCGAAGCCTTCGTCATGACGCCTGGCCCGGGCCATCTCCTCGTCCAGCCGGTTCTCCGCCGCGCGCCGGTTGAGTAGACCGGTAAGCATATCGGTCAGGGCATGGTGCTCCAGCAGGTTTCTTTGCCGGGCCTGCAACAGGTAGTGGCCCATCCAGCCCGCCACCAGTTCCACAAAGGCCTTGTCGGCCTCGGAAAAGTCCTTGTGCGGGCGGGAACGGCTGAGAAAGGCCAGGACGCCATGGAGATCATCCCCGGCCCAGATGGGGATGCCGGCATAGACGCGCAGACCCGCATCGCGCACCAGGGTATGTTCACGAAACTCGGGGTGGGCCAGCAAATCGGAGATATAACGGGGTTCACGGGCCAGGTAAACCTGCTGGCAGAGGGCGTCGGCAATGGGAAGATGGGTGCCCTCGGCCAGCAGCCCGAGGGTATCGTGAACATAACGGGCGGTGTAGTCGCCATTGAATTCGCCCAGCGCCGCCACCTCCATGCCCAGCGCCTCGGCGCTGGAAGCCAACATGGCATGAAAACGGCCTTCCTCGCCCATGTCGCGTCGAGTCGACAGGTTCCACAGGGTTTTCAGACGCTCGGCATGGCCCACCGCCTCGGCCAGTGCCGTTTGGCAGTCCTGCCAATCCTGTTCCAATGACTCCGCATCCCGCGCCACTTCCTTGCCCCTAACCCTGATAGCGGGGGCCATTATCGTTGTTAGCGCAGCCAGGAAACCACCTTGGGAGCGTATTTCTCAGCGCGCTACCCAGCCCCCAAGGCTTATTCGCGACATCATCAAACGGCTGGGCAAGCTCGCCTGCGCCATCCCGTCTCGGGTACTACGCGGCCCTCCAGTGGGGGGTGGCGATGCCCACCCCCAGGTCGGCCTCCACCAGACGGCGGCGCACCTCCAGCAGCTTCTCGATCAGGGCCGGCTCGGCCGCGCCGTAGGCCTCGGCGTCCGGGGTCCGCTTGACCACCACGCCAAGCAGCTCGGTGATGGCATTGCCGATGGAATTCTGGCTGATGGTAACGATCAGCTTGCCGGCATCGTTGCGGTAGATGAGCTGCTTGAAGGCCGGCTGCCAGCGGATGGAGTTGGCGTACTTGGCATCGGTGATGCAACGGTCGCGCACCATCTTGGCGGTCTTCAGCAGATCGTTGTTGAACTGCAGCTTGTTCTCCACCAGCTCGGGGAAATAGATGTCGCGCGGCAACGGCGCATTGCGGGTGGAGACCTGGCCGAAGAAGGTGCGGTAGAAGTCGATAAAGCCTTTCAGGATGGTGTCGTATTCCCGCCAGAAGCGGATCTCCTTCAGCGATTCGACACCGCCGGTCACCTCCCAGCTGGGCAGGCCCTGGGGGTAGCCGGTGAGGGCGATCTTGCAGGAGCCGGCCTGGCACGGGCGCAGGATCTCCAGGTCCAGCTCGTCGAAGAAGGCGCGATACACGTCGCGCATATAGGCCTGGAACAGGGAGTGCTGGCCGCCGTCGGTCAGGTTGGGGTTGCTGGCGTCGGCGATGGGTGCGTCGCGCAACTGGGCCTTGTCGAAGACGATGAAGTGGTTGTGCAGCATGCGGATGCTGGGTACCCCCGGCGAGGTCAGGGGCCAGGTGGCGTCCAGACTGGCCTCGCCGGCCAGCACCAGGGCCTGGTCCGGATCGGGATAGCGCTCCAGCATGTACTCGATGATCACCTGGTTCATGCGGTTCCAGACGTGCTTCACCTGGTCCGGCACCTGGGTGCGCCGCACCGGTCGGCCGAGGGGATCGAGGATGCTCTGGGAGGTGTTGTAGATGATGGAGGCGTCGAACTCGTTGCTGTGGCCCAGGGCCTTGCGGTACAGCAGCAGGCCTTCCGGGTTCTGCAGCAGGCCGTTGTTGTGCACCAGGTCGTTGAGGTTCTCGGTGCTGTTGAAGAACTCGTTGGGCTTCATCCCCTCCGGGACATCGAGGGGAATCTGGCGAAACGGGGTGACGATCTCTCTGGGGCCGGACGACATGGGTCTTACCTCGAAATGGCGTGGGGAAACGATGCGGCTGGGCCATCCCGGGTGAATGGCCGAATGCCGTGCATTGCAGCACGCCCAAGGCCTCGGGGCAAAGCGGGGGTTTTTATCGGGACATAGGTGTCTTTGATCCCCCGCTCTGCACGCGGGGGACACCGCCCCCTCAACGGCGGGGTTTTTTCACCGGCTTGGCGCGCCGCTTGTCCAGGCGCTCCGCGGTGCGTGCCTGGCGCGGGGTGACCGACTTGGGCTGACGCTCATCGAAGGGGTTGTGGCCGGACTTGAAGTCCACGCGCAGGGGCGTGCCTTGCAGATCGAAGGCCTTGTGGAAGGTGTTTTCCAGGTAGCGCTTGTAGGCGTTGCTGATGCCTTCCAGGTGGTTGCCGTGGACGATGATCACCGGCGGGTTGCTGCCGCCCTGGTGGGCGTACTTGGGTTTGGGCCGGAACAGGCCAGACTTGGGCGGGGTGTGCTGAGCCACAGCGTCCTGTAGCACCCGGGTCAGACGCGGCGTCGACAGCTTGGCCATGGCCGCCTTATAGGCCTGGTCCACGGACTTGAGCACGTCGACCACGCCGTCGCCGCGCAGGGCGGAGATGAAGTGGAACTTGGCGAAGGAGAGGAATTCCATGCGCCGGCCCAGTTCGCGCTTGATCTGGTCGCGCTGATAGCTGTCGGTGCCGTCCCACTTGTTCACCGCCACCACCAGGGCGCGTCCCGCCTCCAGGATGAAACCGCCCAGGTGGGCGTCCTGGTCGCTGATTTCCTGATGGGCATCCAGTACCAGCACCACCACGTTGGCATCCTCGATGGCCTGCAGGGTCTTGATCACCGAGAACTTCTCGATGGCCTCGAACACCCGGCCCTTGCGCCGCACGCCGGCGGTGTCGATCAGGGTGTAATGGCTGCCGTTGCGCTCGAAATCCACGTAGATGGAGTCGCGCGTGGTGCCAGGCTGATCGAAGGCGATGACCCGTTCCTCCCCCACCAGGGTGTTGACCAGGGTGGACTTGCCCACGTTGGGGCGGCCGACGATGGCGATCTTGGGATGATTGTCCGGCCCACCTTCCTCCGGCTCCATGGGGAAGGATTCCAGGGCCAGTTCGATGAGTTCCCGCACCCCCTCGCCGTGGGCGCCGGACACGGCCAGCGGCTCGGTCAGGCCCAGTTCGTGGAATTCCGCCACCGCCGTGGCGCTGGGCATGCCCTCGGTCTTGTTCACCGCCACCAGGACCGGACGGCCGGTGCGGCGCAGCTTGTCGGCGATGATCTTGTCCTGGGGAGTGATGCCGGCGCGGCCGTCCACCATGAAGATGATCACGTCGCCCTCGGCCACCGCCTGCAGGGTCTGCTTGGCCATCTCGGCCATGATGCCGCTGTCCGCCACCGGCTCGAAACCACCGGTATCCACCACCAGATAAGGGCGCGAACCCACCTTGCCGTGGCCGTAGTGGCGATCCCGGGTGAGACCGGGCAGGTCGTGCACCAGGGCATCCCGGGACTTGGTGAGGCGGTTGAACAGGGTGGACTTGCCCACGTTGGGGCGTCCGACCAGGACTACGGTTGGGAGCATGGCGCGGGGCGGTAAAGGGTGAACGATGAACGGCGGGGCGCAAGAGCGCCCATGACCGGGAGGACAAGATCAAAACATGGGAATCGCTTACCGTTCACTGAATACCGCTTACTGGATTTTCAGGGCGTACACGGCGCCGTTGGCGGTCTGCGCCACCAGGCCGGACTTGAGCGGCAACATCACACCCTGGATCGCGCTGCCGTCCGTGGCCACGCGCGCGGCGAAGGCGCCGTCCTCGTGCCGGACGAGATGCACATAGCCTTGCAGGTCCCCCACGGCCACGTATTTGTCGGCTACCGCCACCGGGCTGGACAGCCGGCGATCGCGCAGCTTGTCCTGCTTCCAGGCATTGTTGCCGCGAGCCTTGTCGAAGGCCAGGAGGGCATCGTGATCGTCGGCCACGAACACCCAGTTGGCGTCCATGTCCACCCCGCTCAAGGACGAGACGTCCCGGGCCCAGAGGGTATTGCCGGAGATCCGATCGAAACACGCCACCCGACCCTGGTAGGCCACCGCGCACACGCTGCGCTCGTCCAGTCCCAGGGGACCGGCCACGTCGGCGATGCGCTCCAGGTCCGTGGCGCCCTTGGGCAAAGCCACGTTCACTTCCCACTGGGCCGCGCCGTTGTTGAGGGCCAGGGCGGAGAGCTTGCCGCCGGCATGGCCGGCATACAGCGCGGTTTCGCCGATCTGCAAATGACCTTGTTGGCGCAAGGTCAGAGCCGGCAAGGCGCGGCTGTAATTCCAGCGCTGCTTGCCGGTCTCGGCCTCCAGCAGATAGATCTTGCCGTCGTTGCCGCGCGCCGCCACGGCTCCGCCGGCGGCCACCGGCGGCACCAGGATTTCCGCGGAGAGGTTGGCGCTCCAGGCCTTGCTTCCGTCCGCCGCCTTGAAGGCCAGGAGCTCGCCCTTGGGCGTACCCACCAGCACCAGGCCCTCGCCCACGCCGACACCGGCGGACAAGGTGCGGCCCGCTTCGATGCGCCTAAGCTCGCGGCCCGAGGCCAGGTCGAACTTGGCGATACGACCGTCCTTGCCGGCGGCATAGACCGCCTGGCCATCGGTAGCCGGGGAGAACACATAGTTGCCGGCACTACCGACATTGGCGTCCCAGGCCCGGGCCAGCGTGACGCTGGCCTTGAATTCAGTCAGCTCGGCCGGCTTGACGGCCGCCTTGCCGGAGCCGAACCAGCCCCCGAACCAGGAACAGCCGGAGAGAGAGACGGCGAGTAGGAGTAGCGCGGCACGTTTCAGCACATCAACCTCCCAGGGCGTCGAGGCGAATCTCGACCAAAGGCTTGAGCGGGCTCTTCTCGCCCATTTTTTCCAGGGCCAGCTTGTAGGCGGCCTTGGCCTCCCCACTCTTGCCCTGGGCCACCAGCACATCGCCCTTGATCTGGGCGGCCAGACCCTGGAAGGCCGGGTCGTAGGCCTCGTTCGCCAGGGCCAGGGCACCGGCCAGATCCTTCTGGTCGAAACGCAGCACCGCCAAGCGCAGACGGGCCAATTGCGCCACCCCCGGGTCCTTGGCGTGGTCCAGGGCGTACTGGTATTGGGCGCTGGCGCTCTTCACATCGCCGGTTTCGTAATTGATGCGGCCGGCCAGCCAGGCAGCGGGCGCGGCATAGGCACTGTGGCTATGGTTTTCCATGATCTGGCCGGCCAACTCCTTGGCCACCTTCAGGTCGTTCATGACCGCCGCCTGGGCGGCCCGGTCGAACAACATGGAGGCCTCGGCCGCCTGATTGCGGTTCCAGGTCTCCCAGCCACGCCAGCCGGCCGCCGCCAGCAGGAACAGGGTCACCCCCCAGATCACCTTGTTGCCGTGCCGCTTCCACCAGGCCTTCGCCTCGTCGATTTGTTCCTGTTCTTCCAGATCCAGTGCCATGCATTAACTCCTTGGTAATTAGTCTTGATGGGCGGACACAACGCTGGCCTGCTGCTTGCCGCTCACCCATGCAACCGCTTCCGCCAACGCCAGACGGCGCTGTTCGCCTTCCCCGCGCAGGGGCTTGATCGCCACTTCCCCCAATGCCGCCTCGTCGTCGCCGATGATGGCGGCATAGCGGGCCAGGCTGGCATCCGCCTTTTTCATCTGGGATTTGAAACTACCGCCACCGCCATGCAACACCACGGCCAGGCCGCCATCGCGCAGGGCCTCGGCGGCCTGGGGGGCGAAACGCGCCGC
>JBGSHR010000407.1:0-2108 GCA_041752155.1 Thiobacillaceae bacterium
CAAAAGCCGGGCGAGAACCTGCGCCGCGGCGACGTGGTGCTGGTGGAGGCCGGCGACATGATCCCCGCCGACGGCGAGGTGATCGAAGGCGTGGCCTCGGTCAATGAATCTGCCATCACCGGTGAATCCGCCCCGGTGATCCGGGAATCCGGCGGTGACTTCTCCGCCGTCACCGGCGGCACCACGGTGCTGTCCGACTGGATCGTGGTGCGGGTCTCGGTGAATCCCGGCGAGGCCTTCCTGGACCGCATGATCGCCATGGTGGAAGGCGCCAAGCGCCAGAAGACCCCCAACGAGATCGCGCTGACCATCCTGCTGGTGGCCCTCACCATCATCTTCCTGGGCGTCACCGTCACCCTACTGCCCTTCTCCCTGTTCAGCGTGGACGTGGCGGGGGCGGGCAGCCCGGTGTCCCTCACCGTGCTGGTGGCCCTCTTGGTCTGCCTCATCCCCACCACCATCGCCGGCCTGCTCTCGGCCATCGGCGTGGCGGGCATGAGCCGCATGATGCAGGCCAACGTCATCGCCACCTCCGGCCGCGCCGTGGAGGCCGCCGGCGACGTGGACGTGCTGCTGCTGGACAAGACCGGCACCATCACCCTGGGCAACCGCCAGGCCACCACCTTCCTGCACGCCCCCGGCGTCACCGAGGCGGAACTGGCCGACGTGGCCCAGCTCGCTTCCCTCGCCGACGAGACCCCGGAAGGCCGCTCCATCGTGGTTCTGGCCAAGCAGCGCTTCAATCTGCGCGAGCGGGAGATCCACGCCATGGACGCCCACTTCATCCACTTCTCGGCCCAGACCCGCATGAGCGGCGTCGACCTGCAGAGTGGCGACACCCGGCGCCAGATCCGCAAGGGCTCCGCCAACGCCATCCGCGCCCATGTGGAGGCCCTGGGCGGCAGCTTCCCGGCCCAGGTGGCCAGCAGCATCGAGGAGGTCTCCCGGCGCGGCAGCACCCCCCTGGTGGTGGCCGACGGCACCCGGGTCATGGGCGTGGTGGAGCTGAAGGACATCGTCAAGGGCGGCATCAAGGAGCGCTTCGCCGAGCTGCGCCGCATGGGCATCAAGACCGTGATGATCACCGGCGACAACCGCCTCACCGCCGCCGCCATCGCCGCCGAGGCGGGGGTCGACGACTTCCTCGCCGAAGCGACACCCGAGGCCAAGCTGAAGCTGATCCGCGAATACCAGGCCCAGGGCCGGCTGGTGGCGATGACCGGCGATGGCACCAACGACGCCCCTGCGCTCGCACAGGCCGACGTCGCGGTGGCGATGAATACCGGCACCCAGGCGGCCAAGGAAGCGGGCAACATGGTGGACCTGGACTCCAACCCCACCAAGCTGATCGAGGTGGTGGAGACTGGAAAACAAATGCTGATGACGCGCGGCTCGCTCACCACCTTCTCCATCGCCAACGACGTCGCCAAGTACTTCGCCATCATCCCGGCCGCCTTC
Organism: Thiobacillaceae bacterium; assembly: GCA_041752155.1. GTDB lineage: Bacteria > Pseudomonadota > Gammaproteobacteria > Burkholderiales > Thiobacillaceae > PFJX01. The sequence continues at coordinate 1,459 of JBGSHR010000407.1, forward strand.
GCCACCACCTACCCGGCGCTCAACGCGCTCAACGTCATGGGGCTGGCCACCCCTGCGAGCGCGATCCTGTCGGCGGTGATCTTCAACGCCCTGGTCATCGTCGCCCTGATCCCGCTGGCGCTAAAAGGCGTGAAGTACCGCCCCCTGGGTGCCGAGGCCATCCTGCAGCGCAACCTGCTGGTCTACGGCCTGGGCGGACTCATCGTGCCCTTCATCGGCATCAAGGCCATCGACCTGATTCTGGTCGGCCTCAACCTCGCCTAAGGAGCAAATCATGTTGAAGGAACTCAAACCCGCGCTGCTCATGCTCACTCTGATGACTGCGCTGACCGGCGTCGCCTATCCCCTGCTGGTTACCGGTATCGCCCAAGGCCTGTTTTCGCATCAGGCGAACGGCAACCTGATCGAACAGGACGGCAAGGTCGTCGGCTCCGCATTCATCGGCCAGCCGTTCTCCGACCCGGCGCATTTCTGGGGCCGTCCCTCGGCCACCGGCCCGGTGCCCTACAACGCAGGAGCATCGTCCGGCTCCAACCTGGGCCCGCTGAATCCGGCGCTGGAAGATGCCGTCAAGGCCCGTATCGATGCGCTCAAGGCGTCCGACCCGAGCCAAACGGCGCCGGTCCCGGTGGACCTGGTCACCGCCTCGG
>JBGSHR010000408.1:0-1944 GCA_041752155.1 Thiobacillaceae bacterium
CGCCCCGTGCACCGCCTCCGGCGTGGTGCGGCGCCATCCCGACGGGAAATGGCTGAAACGTGCGGACGATGTGCAACACCTGGCCCGGGAACAGGCCCGGCTGCTGGATGCTTTATGGCCGCTGCTGCAACCAGGTGGCAAAATGCTTTACGCCACATGCAGCCTGTTCCGGGCGGAAGATGCCGAACAGGTGGCCGCATTCCTCGATCGACATCCAGATGCTCGGGCCGAACCCATCGACCTGGCGGACACACTGGCAGGCCTGTTGCTCCCCGGGCCGGATACGGATGGATTCTTCTATGCCCGTTTGCTCAAGACGTGATTTCCTGCGCGCCGCCGCCGGCCTGGCCGGCGTGCTGGTGGCGCCCTGGGCGTGGGCGGAGGGTATCCGCCTGGTCCAGGCGGAAATCGTCCAGACGGGAGAGATCTTCCATCTCTCCGGCAACTTCGAAATCCAGCTTTCTCCCACCCTGGAGAATGCCGTGATGCGGGGGGTCCAACTCAGTTTCGCCCAGGCCTTCGAGGCGGAACGGGAGCGGGATTTCTGGCTGGCGGAGGGGCTCACCGAGCTTACCCGCAACGTGCGCCTGTCCTACAACGCCCTGTTGCGCCAGTACTACGTCACCCTGCCCGGCGTCACTTCCACCCACGAGAACCTGGCCGATGCCTTGCGTGCCGTGGGCGACCTGCGCGACTGGGCCGTGCTCAACACCAAGCAGATGAAGCGCAAATCCTCGTTCAAGGCTTATGTGCGCATGTATCTCGACGTCTCCCAGCTGCCCAAGCCCCTGCAAGTCAACGCCCTGGCCTCTTCCTCGCGCTGGAAGCTGGATTCGGGCTGGCAGGAACGCACCTTCAAATATTGATCCCGAGCCGATGATGTTTGCGCTGTCGCCGTCCCCCGTGTTCCGCTCCCCCAGCCACCGCCCGGTGCCACGTGGTGGGAAGGCGGACCCGCGGGCGCCGGCCCATGCCGGAGCAATAGGCGCCTGATGTACTACCTCGTCGCCGCCAGTCTGCTCCTCGGGGCCGCCCTGATCGGGCTGCTGGCCGCCGCCGCCGACAACACGGCCTTCTTCGCGGAAAACCTGCCCCTGCTGCTGGGCCTCACCGTAGGCGCCGTGGTGGGATTGGCCGTGCTCATCCTGTACCAGATTTTCGTCCTGCTCAGGCGCATCCGCGCCGGCGTGTTCGGCGCCAAGCTCACCGCGCGCATGTTCCTGATCATCGGCCTCATGGCCCTGGTGCCGGGCATGATCGTCTACGGCGTGTCGGTGCAATTCCTGGTCCGTTCCATCGAATCCTGGTTCGACGTGCGCATGGAACGCGCCCTGGAAGGTGGCCTGGCCCTGGGGCGTTCCGCCCTGGAACACGTGCAGCGCGAGGTGGTGCGCAAGAGCGAGACCCTGGCCCAGCAATTGGCGGACCTGCCGCCGGTGCTCCAGGTGGCGCGCCTGGACGACTTGCGCGAGGAGGCTGGCGTGCAGGAGGCCACCCTGTACGACAACAACGGCACCATGCTGGCCTTTTCCTCCGCCAACCGGGGCAGCCTGATCCCGCCCGCGCCGGAACAGGGGGCTCTGTGGCAGGCGCGCTTGCAGCAACCCTGGTCGCGCCTGGAGCCCGCCAGCAATGGCGGCATCTCGGTACACGTGGTGGCCCCGGTCAACCTGATGGCGCTTTCCGAGCGTCTGCGCGTGCTCCAGGTGATCCAGCCGGTGCCGCGCCAGCTGGCCGCCGACGCCCAGGAGGTGGAGGCCGCGCGCCAGAGTTATCAGGAGCTGGATCTTTCGCGTCTGGGCCTAAAACGTTTGTACGGTATTTCCCTGACCCTGGCCCTGGCCCTGGCCCTGTTCTCCGCCTTCACCCTGGCCTTCCTGCTTTCGGAACGCCTGGCCGCGCCCTTGCGCGCCCTGGCCCGGGGCACCCGCGCCGTGGCGCGGG
>JBGSHR010000409.1:0-11264 GCA_041752155.1 Thiobacillaceae bacterium
ACCACTCGATGAAGCTGGCGCCGTAGGCGATCTCGCCGCGCGCCTCGGCCAGGGGCTTGCCCTGCTCGGCGGTGAGGATGCGCGCCAGGTCTTCCTGGTGCTGCATGATCAAGGCGAACCATTGTTTCAGGCGCGCCGAGCGCTCCTTGGCGGTGAGCGCCCGCCACTGTTTCTGGGCCACCGCCGCGGCGGCGATGGCGCGTTCTGTTTCGGTCCTGCCCATGAGGGGCACCTGGGCCACGGTCTCGCCGCTGGCCGGGTTGCGGACGGTGATGCTGGCGCCGGAATCGGCGCCCACCCATTGCCCGTCAAGCCAGGCGGCCTGTTTGAGGAGCGAGGGGTGATTCAACTGGATGGACATGAAAACTCCGCAATGAGAATGCGGGTGGGCCAGATGACCCACCCGCATGGTTGCCGCAAGTAAAACTTAGAAGTTGAGGACAGTGGACAGGCCGAACATCTGGTTGTCCTTCTTGTAGCTGCCGTCGCTGACGTAATAGAACACCGGACGATCGGCGCGATCGAAGCGGTATTCGGCCTTCAGCATGACGTTGGGCATGAGGGCGTAGTTGATGCCCAGCGACAGGGTGCCGCGGTTGGCGCCCTTGATGGTGGTGATCACGCCGTTGGCGTAGTCCGTCGCATCCTGGGCGCTGGGGCCGAAGCCGTTGCGATAGTCGCCCGCGGAGAACTGGGTGCCCACGGTGTCGTCGCAAGTCACCGGCGCCAGCGGGTCCGTCCCCGCGCTATCCACGCAGTTCAACGCCGTGCCGATGGTGCCGCCGCCATGCTTGCTGTTGTTCAGGTAGTCCAGACGGGCGATACCTTCGAAGCGCGGGGTGAACTTGTAGGCCAGCAGGTTGGAAATGCCGGTCCAGGTGGCATCGCCGCCATCGAAGGCGTTGTTCTTCCACTTGCCGACACCGATCTGGCCCTGCCAGGTCAGATCGCCGCGGTTGTAGTAGCCGTCCACTTCGAACATGTCGATACGGTTATGGTCCAGCTGGCCGTGCTGGCCGGCGAAGCCGAAACCGGAATACTCACCCATCCAGTAGTCGGCGCGATAGGTCAGGATGGGGTTCTTCTCGCTATCCGGATGGCTGACCTTGTTCATGTTGGCCACCAGGCCCTTGACGTCCCAGTTGCCGCGCGTCAGCGCCACGCCGGCGCCGGTGTAGAAGGAAGGCAGGGTGAAATCGAACAGCAGGTTGTGGGTGATCAGCTTGTTCTCGTGGCCGAAGTAATACTCGTAGCCGCTCCAGTCGGCGAACTGACCGGCGATGAAGCGGGTGTTCGAGTCGGTGAGGGGCATGGACATGGTGGCCTCATGCACGATGGAGCCCAGGTTGTAGCCCGAGCTGGTGCTCTTGTGGGGCGCCAGGGTCAGCTTGAATTGGGTGCCGCCATCCAGCTCTTTTTCGAACTGGATCATGGCCTGGCCGAAATAGGAGTTGTCGTAGGCGTAGACATCCGTGTTGTCGCGGCCGTCGAGATTGCTCAGGAAATTGAAGCCGGAGCTGTCGCGGGCCTTGTTGTAGATGTAGGTGGGATCGATCATGCCGCTGATCTTGAAGTCCTTCATCCCGCCGGCCTCGGTCTGGTCGTCCATGGCGTCGACCTTGACCTGCAAGTGGTTGAGCTGCTCCTGTTGCTCCGCACTCGCCGCCGCCGTGGCGGCAGCCTCATCCACCTTGGCGACGGCCTTTTCCACCAGCGCTTCCAGACGCTTGACCTGATTTTCCAGCTGCTCGATGCGCTGCTTCATCTGATCCGGCGACTCTTCCGCATGGGCCGGCAGTGACCCGCCGAAGGCCAGGGCAACAGCCAACACACTCAATTTTGGCAGGTTCAACACTTTGGCTTCATTCCTCTGCTTCATCTCTCTCTCCTTTGGGTCACTGCATACGAAAACGGGTACACGTTACGGGCATAGCTACTTCGACTAACTGGCTTGGGCATAGGCATCGGCCATTTCGCGCTGGCGTCGTCGCTCCGCCCGCGCTTGGTAAATACTCGAGGCGATCACCGCCACGCTGACCACGGCGATGGTCATGGCGGCCACGGCATTGATGGAGGGATTCAGGCCCAGCCGCGCGCGCGAGAAGATGACGATGGGCAAGGTGGTGGAGCCCGGCCCCGACAGGAAGGCGGACAACACCACGTCATCGAACGACAAGGTAAAGGTGAGCAGGAAGGCGGACAGCAGGGCCGGCGCGATCAGCGGCAAGGTCACCAGGATGAACACCTGCAAAGGCTTGCACCCCAGATCCATGGCCGCCTCCTCGAGACGGCCGTCGATCTCGCGCAGGCGCGACATCACCACCACGGCGGCGTAGGCCGTGCCCACCAGGGCATGCCCCAGCAGGATGGTCAGCATGCCGCGCTCGGGAAACCCCAGCCAGCGCTGGATCGAGACCAGCATCAACAGGAGCGAGAGGCCGACGATGACTTCCGGCATGACCAGGGGCGCATTGGTCATGGACGAGAGAAAGGTCCGTCCGGGGAATTGGCGGTAACGCACCAGGGCAAAGCCGGCGAAGGTGCCGAACACCACCGACATCAAGCCGCTCAGCAACGCCACCTTGAATGACAGGATCAGGCCGGCGATCACTTCCCGGTCCCGGGCCAGCGCCGCGTACCAGTCCAGGGTGAACCCGCTCCAGACGGTGACCAGCGGCGAGGCGTTGAAGGAATAGATCACCAGGGTGACGATGGGGATGTAGAGAAACACATAGACCATCAACAACCAGCCCTTGCCGAAGAGGTTTTTCATGCCTTGCCCCCCGCGGGATTTTCATCGTGGTATTTGTTGAAGATCGCCATCGGCACCAGGATCAGCAGGATCATGACGATGGTCACGGCCGAGGCCATGGGCCAGTCGTTGTTGCTGAAGAACTCATCCCACAGCACGCGGCCGATCATCAGGGTGTCCGGGCCGCCCAGCAGTTCCGGGATCACGTACTCCCCCACCGCCGGGATGAACACCAGCAGCGAGCCGGCGATGATGCCGCGCTTGGACAGGGGCACGGTGATCAGCCAGAAGGTCTTCCACGGACTGGCGCCCAGGTCGGCCGAGGCTTCCAGCAGGCGCACGTCCATTTTCACCAGGTTGGCGTACAGCGGCAGGATCATGAAGGGCAGATAGGCGTAGACCATGCCGAGGGTGAGCGAGAACGGGGTGTTCATCATGTGCAGGGGGGCATCGACCAAGCCCATCGCCATGAGCGCGTTGTTGACCAGGCCATTGCTGGTGAGCAGGGTCTTCCAGGCATAGATGCGCAGCAGGAAGGAGGTCCAGAACGGCAGCATGACCAGCATCAGCAGCATGGGGCGCAGGTGGGACGGGGCGCGCGCCATGAAGTAGGCGAAGGGATATCCGAGCACCAGGCACCACAGCGTGGTGAGGGTGGCGAAGCGCAGCGAAGACAGGTAGGTCTGGATATACAGCGGGTCTTCAGCGAGAAACAGGTAGTTGCCCAGGTTCAGCTTGACCGTCAGGGCGTTGTCCACCCATTGCCACAGGCTCGTGACCGAGGCGATTTCCATCTCCGCCAAGCTGAAATTCAGGACGATGAGCAAGGGCGCGGCGGACAGCGCGAACAGCCAGAGCATCGGCACGCCGATGACCAGATTGCGGCCGCTGAAGAGGTGGCGCAGACGGAATAAGCGATCGACGATCATGCTCGCGGCTCCGTCATTGCGTCAGTACGACCATGGCATCCCGGCTCCAGTGAGCGTAGACGCGGTCACCCCAGGTCAGATCGCCCGCGCTGTAGCGGCTCAGGTTGGCTTGCTGGACCTTCAGCGTCATGCCGGTATCGAGCTTGAGGTGGTAAGTGGTGTAAGCGCCGAAATAGGCGATGTCGGCCACCTCGCCGGCACACCAGTTGTGGGGCTTGTCAGGCTGTTCCGTGGACAGGAGGATTTTCTCCGGGCGCAAGGCCACGCCGACTTCCATGCCGGGCGTGCCGGTGATGCCGTGGCCGACGTAATGCAGGCACTCGGGACAGCGGACGGTGACGTGGTCGGGCTCGTCATCGACCACTTCGCCTTCGAAGATGTTCACGTTGCCGATGAAGTCCGCCACCAGGCGACTGTTCGGCGTTTCATAGATATCGTCCGGCGTGCCGACCTGAAGGAAATAGCCTTCGCTCATGACGGCGATACGCGAAGCCATGGTCATGGCTTCTTCCTGGTCGTGGGTCACCAGCACACAGGTCACCCCAACCTCTTCAATAATGTTGACCAGTTCGAACTGGGTCGATTCACGCAGTTTCTTGTCGAGGGCGCCCAGCGGTTCGTCCAGCAACAACAACTGGGGGCGCTTTGCCAGGCTGCGCGCCAGGGCGACGCGCTGCTGCTGGCCACCGGAAAGCTGGTGGGGTTTACGTTTGGCGAACTTGCTCAATTGCACCAGCTTCAGCATGGATTCCACGCGTTCGGCCAGTTCGGCCTTGTGCATGCCATCCCGGCGCAGGCCGAATGCCACGTTGTCCCACACGCTCAGGTGCGGAAACAGCGCATAGGACTGGAACATCATGTTGATCGGCCGCTGATAGGGCGGCAGATCGGTAATATCCTTGCCCGCCAGAAAAATCCTGCCGCTGGTGGGCGCATCGAAGCCGGCAAGCATGCGCAACAGGGTCGACTTCCCGCATCCGGAACTGCCCAGCAGCGCGAAAATTTCGCCCTTGGCAACAGTCAGGGACACACCGTCCACCGCCCGCACGGAGCCGTCGAAAACCTTGGTGAGCCCTTCGATACGCAATAAGTCGTCCAGGACAAGCTCGTCCTTTGCTACGGCCATTCAATTCTCCTGAGAGGGTTGGGCCTTCCCGGCCGGCCCGGGAAGGGGCCCGCCAACCTCGGCGGGCCTTACGGGGCAGTGATTACAGACCCGTCTTGAAGCGCGTGAAGAGCCGGGTCATGGTGCGACGGGTGTCGTTGTTGACGGCGGCCGGGGCGACCATGCTCGCCATGTCCTGTTCCGACAGGAACACGGTCTTGTTGTTGGCTACTTCAGCTTTGACGAACTTGGTGGCTGCCTTGTTGGGGTTGGCGTAGAACACCTTGTTGGTCAGAGAGGCATGCACCTCGGGGCGCATGATGTAGTTGATGAACAGATGGGCGTTGTTGGGATGGGGCGCATCGACCGGGATGGCCATGGTGTCGAAGAACAGCAGGCCGCCATTTTTCGGCACCAGGGCCTCGATCTTCTGGCCGGACTTGTTGTCGATGGCGCGCTGGCGGGCGATGTTGATATCACCCGACCAACCCAGGGCGACGCAGACCGAACCGTTGGCCATGTCGTTGATATAGCCGGACGAAGAGAACAGCGTCACGTAGGGACGGATCTTGGCCAGCACGTTGTAGGCCGCGTTGTAGTCCGATGCCTTCTTGGTATTCAGCGGCTTGCCCAGGTAGTGCAGGGCCACCGGCAGGATCTCGGAGGGCGCATCCAGGAAGGAGACACCGCAGGATTTGACCTTCTGCATGTATTTCGGGTCGAACACCAGATCCCAGACATTGCTCGGCATCGGCATGCCGCCCAGGGCCTTCTTCACCTTGTCCACGTTGATACCCACCGTGGTGTAGCCCCACAGCCAGTCCACCAGGTATTTGTTGCCCGGATCCAGGGTGCCCAACTGGGCCAGGATCGCCGGGTCCAGGTTCTTCCAGTTGCTCAGCTTGCTCTTGTCGAGCTCCTGCAGCAGGCCGCCTTCGATCTGGATCTTGGCCCAGCCGGAAGAGGGCACGACGATGTCGTAGCCGGTCTTACCCGCCACCAATTTGGCGTGGAGAATTTCGTTGCTGTCGAAGTTGTCATAACGCACCCTGATGCCGGTTTCCTTTTCGAAATTGGCGATCGTGTCCGGCGCGATGTAGTCCGACCAGTTATAGATATTGAGGACTTTTTCCTCAGCCCGGGCTACGGAGGTGAATCCGGCGGTGACCACGACGGCAGCAAACACACCTGCCAGAGTCTTCTTGAACGGCGATGTCATACGAAGTTCTCCTAGGGTTTAAATGACAACTTTGAAAAACAACCATACGCATATGGACTGCTTGAAACGCTCATACCCACATCCACTGCTGCAGTAATCCTAGTCACTACCATCCCGCTCAGGCAACCGCCCGCTCCGGGCTGTCGGCATCCATCCAGCCTCGCGACCGCACATCCGCCAGGGTCGCATCCAGGCAGGTGTGAATCCGTTCCATCATTTCGTCGATCTGGGCCTTGGTACAGACCAGCGGCGGCGCGATGATCATGCGGTCGCCCACGGCGCGCATGACCAGCCCATGGGCGAAGCAGTGATCGCGGCAGATCATGCCCACCTCCAGCGCTTCATCGAAGGCCAGGTGTCGCGTCTTGTCCTTCATCAGCACCAGACCGCCCACCATGCCGCAGGTCTCGGCGCCCGCCACCAGAGGATGGTCGTTGAGCGCCGCGAAATGCCGGGCAAGATGCGGGCCGGTTTCGTCGCGCACGCGTTCCACCAGGCCTTCGCGTTCGACGATGTCCAGATTGGCCAGGGCCACGGCGCAAGCCACGGGATGCCCCGAGTAGGTGTAGCCGTGGTTGAACTCGCCGCCCTTCTCGATCAACACCTCGGCCACGCGCTTGCCCACCACCACCCCGCCCAGCGGGATGTAACCGGAGGACACCCCCTTGGCGAAGGTCATGAGATCGGGTTTCGCGCCCATCAATTCGGAACCGAACCAGGCACCCAGCCGCCCGAAGCCGCAGATCACCTCGTCGCAGATCAGCAGGATGCCGTACTTGTCGCAGATGCGCTGGATCTCGGGCCAGTAGGTCTTGGGCGGGATGATGACCCCGCCGGCGCCCTGCACCGGCTCGCCGATGAAAGCGGCGACCTTGTCCGCGCCAACCTCGAGAATCTTCTGTTCCAGCCAGCCGGCCGCTTCCATGCCGAAGGCGTCGCGATCCTGCTCCGGCGCCAGGCCGAAGTGGTAAGGCTGTTCGATGTGGACGATGCCGGGGATTGGCAGGCCGCCTTGGGCATGCATGCCGGACATGCCGCCCAGGGAGGCGCCGCACATGGTGGAGCCGTGGTAGGCATTCTTGCGGCTGATGATCACGCCGCGCTCGGGCTGACCCAGGGTGGCCCAGTAGTGGCGCACCATGCGCACGATGGTGTCGTTGGACTCGGAGCCGGAGGTGCCGAAGAACACATGGGAGAAGCGTTCTCCCGCCAGGGCGACGATGCGGTCGGCCAGCTGGGTCGCGGGGATGTTGGTGGTCTTGAAAAAGCTGTTGTAGTAAGGCAGCACCGCCATCTGCCGGGTCGCCGCGTCGATCAGTTCCTGGCGGCCGTAGCCGACGTTGACGCACCAGAGGCCGGACATGCCGTCGAAGATCTGATTGCCCTCGGAATCCCAGATATACACGCCTTCGCCCCGGGTGATGACGCGGGCGCCTTGGCTGGCCAGGGACTTATGGTCAGTGAAGGGGTGCATGTAATGTGCCGAGTCCAGCGTCTGCAGTTCGCGGGTGGTTAGCGGCATGGTGTTCTCCTTGTACCTATCCTGGTTCGATGTATGTAGATCAGACGTGCATCAACAGATGCTCGCGCTCCCAGGGGCTGATCACGCGCATGAATTCCTCGTGCTCGGTTTCCTTGACGGCCACGTAGACGTCGAGGAAGTTCTTGCCCAGCGCTTCATGCAGCGGCTCGCACGCGTCCAGCAGGCGCAGGGCCTCGGACAGGCCGCGCGGCAGCTGGTAATTGGCGTCATAGGCACTGCCGGTGGTGACCGCGCCCGGCTGCAATTTTTCGACGATGCCCAGATACCCGCAGGCCAGGGTGACGGCCATGGCCAGATAGGGGTTGGCATCCGCGCCGACCACGCGGTTTTCCACGCGCCGGGCCTCGGGGTCGGAAACCGGGACGCGGATACCGACCGTGCGGTTGTCGTAGCCCCATTCGATGTTGATGGGCGCCGCGCCGTGGCGCACCACGCGGCGATAGGAGTTGACGTAGGGGGCCAGGAGCGCCATGGCCGGCGGCAGGTATTTCTGCAGGCCGGCGATGTAGTGGAGGAACAGGGGAGACTCAGTGCCGTCCGGGTTGCTGAAAATATTCAGACCCGTCTTGGCGTCGATCACGCTCTGGTGGATGTGCATGGCCGAGCCCGGCTCATTGGTCATGGGCTTGGCCATGAAGGTGGCGTACATGTTGTGGCGCAAGGCCGCCTCGCGCAGGGTGCGCTTGAAGAAGAACACCTTGTCGGCCAGGATCATGGGCTCGTCATGCAGGAAGTTGATCTCCATCTGGCCGGCGCCGAACTCATGGATCAGGGTGTCGAGCTCCAGATCCATGGTGTCGCAGTAGTCGTAGATGTCTTCGAACAGCGGATCGAATTCGTTTACGGCGTCGATGCTGTACAACTGCCGGCTGGTCTCGGCGCGTCCGCTGCGGCCGATGGGCGGCACCAGCGGCTGGTTGGGATCGATGTTGCGGGCCAGTAAATAGAACTCCAGCTCGGGGGCGACGATGGGCGTCCAGCCCATGCCTTTGTACAAATCCGTCACCCGGCGCAGGACGTTGCGCGGCGCGAAATCCACCGCCGTGCCGTCGTGAAAGAAACAATCCATGATCACCTGGGCGGTGGGGTCCACGGCCCAGGGCACCAGCCGCACCGTGCTCGGGTCGGGAATCAGCACCATGTCCTTGTCGGTAAAACCGAACACATTGTCATAACCCGCGTGCCCTTCCGGCGACTCCCCGGTCACCGTCACGCCCAGCACGGCCTCAGGCAGACGCATGGCGCGTTCCGCGGTGAATTTCTCGCGCGGCAGTATCTTGCCCCGCGCCACCCCGGTGAGGTCGGGGACCAGACATTCGATTTCAGTGACGCGCTTCTCGGTCAGCCAGCGCTCCATGTCACCATGGGAAAAGTTATTCCGTTCAGACATTTAACTCTCCAAAACTTCTGGTTTTTTGTCAGCGTTCGACATGACGCCGTACAACTCGTGCTCGGCAAGCCTCGCCGAAAGCACGGAATATCGCCAGATAGGGCGGGGTGTCCAGCACATTCCATTCCGGGTGCCACTGCACCGCCAGGGCGAAAGCCTTCACATCGGCGACGCTGACAGCCTCGACCAAGCCGTCCGGCGCATACGCCTCGGCCACCAGCCCGGCACCCAGACGATCGATGCCCTGGCCATGCAGGGAATTGACCATGAACTCGTCGCGCCCCGTGATTTCCGCCAGACGCCCCCCGCTCACGGTGCGCACGGCATGCACCTGAGCGTACTGCGCCTCCAGCGGCCTATCCTTCACTTCGCGATGATCCGCGCGGCCCGCGGTTTCGTGCACCGCCTGGTGCAGGCTGCCGCCGAACGCCACATTGACTTCCTGAAAGCCGCGGCAGATGCCCAGCAAGGGAATGCCCGCCGCCACCGCGGCGCGGATCAGACCCAGGGTCAAACCGTCGCGCGCCGGATCGAGGGGCAAGGAGGGGTCCCGCACCGGTTGCTCGAAATGGGAGGGATGCACATTGGACACCGCCCCCGGCAGCATGATGCCGTCGGCCACCTCGAGCAGGGCCGCCACATCGCTTTCCGTGCCCAGGGCGGGAACGATCAGGGGCAAGGCGCCCGCCGCCTGGACGACGGCGTTGACATACTTGTGTCCCGCCACATGGAAGGGGTGGTCGCCGAGCAGCTTGCTGTCTGCCGGCAGGAGCACCACCGGCGTGCGATTCAAGGTCATTTGAACATCCGCATCATGATTGCGACTTTCTTGCCTCACCATCAATTGGCACCATCATCAGGGCAAAACAAACCGGTTTCCAGCAAACACTTTCAACAAGCAAAATATTCCCAATAAAACAAAATAACATGCTGTTTTTATTGGGCTATTCCTTGTGTTACAGAATGGCGTAGGTGTATTCTTTGCCCAAATTGGTGGCCACACAAGAGCCATTTAGCTTATTTTGTTGGTACCACTCGAACCGATTTGGAGAAAACACCGTGGATTCCCTGACCATCTCCGAATGGCTGCTCACCGAACTCAAGCAGGGCCGCTTTCCAGCCCGCATGCCGGCTCACCGCCGGGTGTATGAATCCATCCGGCGCGCCATCGCCAGCCATCACCTGACGCCGGGCACGCGCCTGCCCTCCACGCGCAGCCTGGCGGACACCCTCGGTGTCTCGCGCAACACCCTGCTGGCGGCATTCGAACAATTGCTGGACGAGGGCTATGTCGTTTCACGCACCGGCAGTGGCACCCACGTCGCCTCGACCCTGCCGGAGGACTTTACCGAACCGCAGGAAGCCGACGCGACAGACGAGCCCGCCAAGGCCAAACACGCCATCGGCCTGTCCGTACGCGGCACCGCCGCCGCGGGCCGAGCGGACCGCCCGACTTATGAAGTGCAGCCTTTCGCGCCGGGAGAGGACGACTTCTCCGCCTTTCCAACCCAGCTCTGGCGCCGCCTGCTCAATCGCCAGTGGCGCGACCCGCAGCCCGCCCACCTCGACTACGGTCATGCCGGCGGCCATCTGCCCTTGCGCCGCGCCATCGCCAATTACCTGCGCATGTCGCGCTCCGTCAACCTGACCGTGGAACAGATCCTCATCACCTCGGGCACCCAGCAGTCCATCGACCTGTGCGCCCGCCTGCTCACCGACCATGGCGATCGGGTGTGGGTGGAGAACCCGTGCTATTGGGGCGCGCGTCGGGTGCTGGAGGTCAATGGACTGGCGCTCTATCCGGTGCCGGTGGACGACGAGGGCATGGCCCCCAGCATCGAGGATTTCCGCCACCCGCCACGCCTCATCTACACCACGCCCTCGCACCAGTATCCCAAGGGGGTGGTCATGAGTTACGGACGCCGACGCCTGCTGCTTGACTATGCGGCCAGCAAGGAGTCCTGGATCCTGGAGGACGACTACGACAGCGAGTTCCGCTTCGAGGGACGCCCCCTCTCCTCCCTGCAAGGCATGGACCAGAACGGCCGGGTGCTCTACCTGGGCACCTTTTCCAAGGTCATGTATCCCGGCATCAAACTGGGTTATCTGGTGGTGCCGCCGGATCTGGCGGAAAGCTTCAAACGCGGCCTGTACGAGTTGCAGCGCCCCGGCCAAGTGGTCATCCAGGCCGCCCTCGCCGAATTCATCGAAGAGGGCCACTTCGCCAGCCACATCCGGCGCCTGCGCCAGATCTACGGAGAACGGCGCCAGCTGCTGCGCAAGTCCCTGGCCCCCGTCACCCGTGTCGGCGCGCGCCTGCCGCCCG
>JBGSHR010000410.1:0-3300 GCA_041752155.1 Thiobacillaceae bacterium
AGCACCGGGCGCAGCCGGCGCAGGGCGCCTTCCCGCACCACCTGGTCCGGCGCCATGCCCTGGCCGGCGAGCTGGTTGAAGTAGCTCACCAGCACCACGCCGTTCAGCACGGCGATACCCAGCAGGGCGATGAAGCCCACCGCCGCCGGCACCGACAGGTATTCGCCGGTGACGAACAGGGCGGCGATGCCTCCGACCATGGCGAAGGGCACGTTGGCGATGACCAGGGTGGCCTGCTTGAGGGATTTGAAGGTGGCGAACAGCAGGGCGAAGATCAGGGCCAGGGCGACGGGCACCACCACCATGAGGCGGGTGGCGGCGCGCTGCTGGTTCTCGAACTGGCCGCCGAAGGCCACGCTGTAGCCTTCCGGCAGCTTGACCTCGCTGGCGATGCGCGCCTTCACCTCATCGACGAAGCTCACCAGGTCGCGTCCCGTCACGTTGCTCTGCACCGTGACGTAGCGGGCGGAGTTCTCCCGCTTCACCGCCACCGGCCCGTCGATCCGCACCAGCTTGGCCACTTCCCGCAGGGGGATGGCCAGGCCGGAGGGCGTCGGGATGCGCAGGGCCTCGAACAGGGCGGGAGACAGGCGGATGTCCTCGCCCGCCCGCAGCACCAGCGGCGTGCGCCGCACGCCTTCCTGGACGATGCCCAGGGGCACCCCCTCCAGTTGCGCCTTGAGGAAGCCGGCCACGTCGCCGACGCCGAGTCCGTAGCGGCCCAGGGCGAGACGATCCACGTCGACGCGGAAATACTGCACGCCCTCGTTCTTCTGGCTGAACACGTCCTGGCTGCCCGGCACCGCCTTGAGCAGGCTTTCCACCTGGTCGGCCAGGCGGTTGAGCTGGGTGATGTCGGTGCCGAACACCTTCACCGCCAGGTCGCCGCGGCTGCCGGTCAGCATTTCCGAGACACGCATGTCGATGGGCTGGGTGAAGGCATAGTTGATGCCGGGGAAATCGGCCATCACCGTGCGGATCTCCGCCATGAGCCATTCTTTGTCCGGCTTGCGCCACTGGTCCATGGGCTTCAACACCAGGAAGCTGTCGGTCTCGTTCAGGCCCATGGGGTCCAGGCCCAGCTCGTCGGAGCCGGCCCGGGCCACCACCCCCTTGATCTCGGGGATGCGCTTCATGATGGCCCGTTGCACCAGCATGTCCTGGGCCAGGCTCTCCTCCAGGCTGATGGAAGGCAGTTTCTCCAGTTGCAGCAGCAGATCGCCTTCGTCCAGGGTCGGCATGAAGGACTTGCCGATCAGGGGGAAGAGCCCCACCGCCAAGGCCAGCAAGGCCACGGCGGAGACCATGACCACCTTGTTGCGGGCCAGGGCGAAATCGAGCATGGGCGTGTAGAGACGAGTGGACAGGCGCACCAGCCAGGGGTCGCCATGACTGCCCTCTTTCAGCAGCCAGGAGGACAGCACCGGCACCACGGTGAGCGCCAATATCAAGGCCGCGCCCAGGGCGAAGACGATGGTCAGGGCCACCGGGATGAACAGCTTGCCCTCCAGGCCCTCCAGGGTGAGCAGGGGCAGGAACACGATCATGATAATCAGCACCCCGGCGGAGGTGGGGGTGGCCACCTCGCGCACGGCGCGGAACACCCGGTGCAGCTTGGACTGGCCGCTCTGGTCGTGGGCCAGATGGGTGACCACGTTCTCCACCACCACCACGGCGCCGTCCACCAGCATGCCGATGGCGATGGCCAGGCCGCCCAGGCTCATGAGGTTGGCCGACAGGCCGAAACGCTGCATGAGCAGGAAGGTGGCCAGGGCCGCCAGGGGCAGGGTGATGGCCACGGTCAGGGCCGCGCGTATGTCCCCCAGGAACAGGAACAGCAGCACCATGACCAGGATGATGGCCTCCAGCAAAGCCTTGGACACGGTGTCCACGGCCCGTTCCACCAGGGCCGAGCGGTCGTAGAAGGAGTGAATCGTCACGCCCTTGGGCAGGGTCGGTGCGATCTCGGCCAGCTTCTGCTTCACGCCCCGCACCACTTGCTGGGCATTGGCGCCTTTGAGGCTCAACACCAGCCCCTCCACCGCCTCGCCCTTGCCGTCCTTGGTCACACCGCCATAGCGGGTGAGGCTGCCCATGCGCACCTGGGCCAGATCGGCCACGCGCACGGGGATGCCGCCCACGTTCTTGACGACGATGCCGCCCAGGTCCTCCAGGGACTTGACCGCCCCTTCCACCCGCACCAGCCAGACCTCCTCGCCCTCGGTGAGACGACCCGCGCCGTCGTTGCGGTTGTTGGCCTGGATCGCCTCGCTCAGTTCCGCCAGGGTCACGCCGCGAGCGCTCATGGCGGCGTTGTCCGGCACCACCTCGAAGGTCTTGGCCTGGCCGCCCAGGGCGTTCACGTCGGCCACGCCGGGCAGGGTGCGCAACTGGGGCCGGACCACCCAATCCAGCAGGGTGCGCCGCTCGGCGAGGGACAAGCCCTCCCCTTCCACGGTGAACATGAAGATCTCCGAGAGGGGGGTGGTGATGGGAGTCAATCCGCCGCTCACCCCTTCCGGCAGGCTGCCCAGGGCGCCGGTGAGGCGCTCCGCCACCTGTTGGCGCGCCCAGTAGATGTCGGTGCCGTCCTCAAAATCGATGGTGATGTCAGTCAGGCCGTACTTGGAAATGGAACGCAGCAGGCGCTGCTTGGGAATGCCCAGCATCTCCGTCTCTATGGGGGCGGCGATGCGTTTCTCCACCTCCTCCGGGGTCATGCCGGGGGCCTTGAGGATCAGCTTGACCTGGGTGGTGGAGACATCCGGGAAGGCGTCGATGGGCAAGGTGCGCCAGGCCTGGACGCCCGCCGCGATGAGCAGCAGGGTCAGGCCCAGGACCAGCAACCTTTGCGTGAGGGAAAACTCCGTCAATCGGGCTAGCATTTACTCGCCCCCCATGCCTTGCCAGGCCGCCTTGAGGGCCGCCACGCCCTCCACGGCGATCTTCTCGTCGCCGGCGAACGGCGCGTCGATGGCCGCGGACTGGGCCGACTGACTCAGCACCTTGACCTGCTCGGGCTCGAAACCGCCGGGCCGCTCGACGAATACCCAGCTCTGCCCGGCCTTGCGCACCACGGCCTTGACCGGCACGCGCCATTGCTTGGCGCCGGCCACGCCCTCGAGGCGAGCGGAGACACTCTGGTTGAGACGCAGCAGGCCGTCGGGATTACTGACCCGGGCGCGGATCGGCACAGTCTGGGCCGCGCTCACGTTGCGGCCGACGGAAACCACCACGCCCGCGGACTTGGTGCCGGGCACGCTGACCTTCTGGCCCACCTTGATCATGGCCGCCATCTCC
>JBGSHR010000411.1:0-3013 GCA_041752155.1 Thiobacillaceae bacterium
GCGCTCCTCCAGGCTACGGCAGCTGTAGTGGAATGACGGATCCGGGGCCCACAACTGCGATAATGCCGGCCCCGTCTTAATCCCTCATCCCCATGTCCATCAACTGGTTCCCCGGCCACATGACCTCGGCCCGCAAGAAGGCGGCCGAGACCATGGAGCGCATCGACGTGGTCATCGAGGTGCTGGATGCCCGCTTGCCCGAGGCCAGCAGCAATCCCATGATCAAGGAGCTGCGCCTGTTCCGGCAGCGCCCCTGCCTCAAGGTGCTGAACAAGGCCGACCTGGCCGACCCGGCGGCGACCAAGGCCTGGCTGGACTATTTCAACGCCCAGCCCGGGGTCAAGGCGGTGGCCCTGAGCGCCAAGAAACCCGGCGACGCGGCGCGCATCCCCAGCCTGTGCCAGGCTCTCGCCCCCCATCGCTGCGACAACTTCAAGCCTCTGCGCATGATGATCATGGGCATCCCCAACGTGGGCAAATCCACCTTGATGAACGCCCTGGTGAAGCGCCGGGTGGCGGCGGTGGGGGACGAGCCGGCGGTGACCAAGTCCCAGCAGAGCTTCGAGCTCAGCCCGCGCATGACCCTCACCGACACGCCGGGCCTGCTCTGGCCCAAGATCGAACATCCCAGCGACGGCTACATGCTGGCCGCCAGCCACGCCATCGGCCGCAACGCGGTGATCGACGAGGAGGTGGCCAGCTACCTGGCCGGCATCCTGCTGGCCCATTATTCCGAGCTGATCACCGCCCGCTACGGCTTTGCCGTGGACGGTCTGGACGGGGTGGCGGTGGTGGAAGCGGTGGCTCGGCGGCGCGGCTGCATCCTCAAGGGCCGGGGCGGCGAGCTGGATCTGGAGAAGGCCGCCATGATCCTGCTCACGGACTACCGGGACGGCATCCTGGGGCGCATCAGCCTGGAGACGCCGGCCAGCCGGCAGGCCATGCTGAAGGCGGTGGAGGATGCGCGCCGGGCGAAGGTGGAGGCTACGCAGGAACCGGAGAAGGGGGCCGAGAGCCCGGAGTGAAAGGGTGCTGAACAGCGCCTATGGCGATTGGCCTCATCGGCCCGGCATCTATCCGGGCCGATGAGGCCGGGGCGCGTGCTTGCCTCCCGGGTATCACTTTACCGGCGGTAGCCGGGACATGTAGTCGCTGACGGTCTCGATATCCTCGTCGGAATAATGCGCCAGGGCCTTGACCATGTGGGGGTTGGCGTTGCGCCGCCGCATGTCGCGAATGTCCAGGGATTCCCGGTAGAGGTAGGGGTAATGCTGGCTCGCCACCTTGGGATAGAACTTCTCGGCGTCGCCCTCGCCGGCATCGCCATGACAGTTGGCGCAATCCTTGTCGTACAGCGCCTTGCCTTGGGCCAGATGCAGGCCATCGCCTTTGCGGTTGGTGGTCGGCACCGGCAGGCTGTTCAGGTAGGCGGCCATGTCAGGGATGTCCGCCGCGGGCACCACGGCCGCCTCGATGAAGGGGTGCATCCTGGGGTTGTCGCGCCGGCCGGCGCGCACGTCGAACATCTGCTTGATCAGCACCGAGACGTGCTGGCCCGCCAATTGAGGGTAGCCGGCGTCGGGCCGGCCCGAGGCGTCGGCCTTGTGGCAGCCCCGGCAGACTTCGTAGTTCACCTCGCCCTTGGCCGCGTCGCCCTTGCACTTGAGGGCCTTGGCCAAGACAGCGTCCGGCGCGTTCCATTGGTAATCCTTGGACTCTATGCCGGGTGCGTGGGGTTGGGCGGGCTCGGCCCAGGCTTGGGGGGCGCCCGGGAGCGCCAGGGCCAGGCAGATCACAAGTCGTTTCATGTCGGTGGATCCTTCAGCGGGTGTTTAGGGCAGGCTGGCCAGATATTCGGCAACGGCCTTGGCTTCCTGGGCGGTGATGCGCTCGGCGACGGTGCGCATCACCCGCTTGCCGAATTTGCGCTTGCCGGAGGCATACAAATGGAATTGCTCCAGGATGTATTCGGGGTGTTGTCCGGCGATGCGGGGGAAACGCGCCGATCCGGAGCCGTTCTCCTCATGGCAGCCGTCACAGGCAGGCAGGCCCGTATCCGGGTTGCCTTCGAGAAATATCTTCTTGCCCAAGGCTAGCAGACTGGGATCTCTGACCGTGGCCGGCGTGGGTTTCTGGGAGGCGAAGTAAAGCGCCAGATTGCCCATGTCCTCGTAGTTCAGATCTTGAACCAGGGGCGACATCATCGGATTGTCGCGATGGTATTCCTTGTATTCCTGCAACTCATGCAGCAGGTATTCCGGATGCTGCCCCGCCAGTTTGGGGAAGGTCGGCACCACGCTGTTGCCATCCATGCCGTGGCAGCTGGCACAGAGCTTCTCGACGAGGGGAACGGCCTTGGCGGGGTCGCCGCTCACGCTTCCGGCCGCGAACGAGGCAACAATGCCGGAGGCCCACCAGGCCAGGCCGATGAGGGCTTTTGCTCCGAGTGATTGCATCATGAGTCTGCTTCGATGAGAAAAAAGCAGAATACATGGCTCGCACATGCTTGCGGAGTGCCGTCCGTCGCAAGGTGACGCGGATCAAAAAAGCGCCCCGGGACTCACCGGGGTGCGCACCGGTGCTTATTGGTAAACCAGAACCACGACCCGGCGGTTGTCCTTGGCGTTTTCGGTTTTTTGGCCGGCCGCCACGGGTTTTGCCGCGCCGTAGGAAATGGCCGACATGTTGTGGAGCGGGATGCCGCCCTGGCTATGGAGATAGCGGCTGACCGCCTTGGCCCGGGCCTCGCCCAACAGGTAGTTGTACTCGCCGTTGCCGCTGTCGCCGGTGTGCCCCTGGATTTCCAGGTAATAGGGGTGATCCAGGGACTTCAGGCGCGCGGCCAGCTGGTCCAGCTGGGCGCTGTCCTTGCCATCCAGTTCCACCGCGTTGAGGGGGTAGAGATACTGGTCCCCGGTCAGGATCAGGTTCTCCAGCAAGGTGCCGTTGAGGCGCGGGGCGCTCTGGGCGGCCGATTTGCCTTCCTGCTGGGCGAGGCGGGTTTCCAGCGCTT
>JBGSHR010000412.1:0-4160 GCA_041752155.1 Thiobacillaceae bacterium
CCGCCAAGCTTTCCCTTCCCCATGCTGGGTCTGGGCGATGGCCACGCCCCCTGGGCCTTCGAGCGCGACGACCTGGTCCCGGGACTGGTGGCCATCGTCGTCAGCGCGGAAGGTCCGCATCTGCAACTGGCGCCGGAGGCCCTGCGCGACGCCTACCTGGCGCTGCTGGCACAGGCCCTGGGCCCCCTGCCGCCGCTCCTGGCCTGGAAGTGCATTGTCGAGAAACGCGCCACCTATGCCTGCACCCCGGACATGGCCCGTCCCGCCCAGCTCACTCCCCTGCCCGGCCTGCTGCTGGCCGGCGACTACACCGCCGGCCCCTACCCCGCCACCCTCGAAGGGGCGGTGCGCAGCGGGGTAGAATGCGCCCGCCTGCTATTGGGCTCGGCTTGAACACTAATCCCTTACCACAGAGGCACAGAGACACAGAGAAAGGCAAGAAAGCGAAGGCCGTCGATCCATTGGCAACACCCATTGGGTAAGGCTACCGGAATGGCCGACGCATTGTTTCGCCTAGAGACACCTACTTTTGGTTTCTCTGTGTGCTCTGTATCTCTGTGGTTCAAATGAGTTTTTTATGAACAACGACTACACCCCTGCCCCCGATCTGCTCAAAGACCGCGTCATCCTCGTTACCGGCGCCGGCCAGGGCCTGGGCCGCGCCGCCGCGCTGGCCTATGCCCGCCACGGTGCCACCGTGATCCTGCTGGGGCGCACGGTGGAGAAATTGGAGAAGGTGTACGACGAGATTGTGGCCG
Organism: Thiobacillaceae bacterium; assembly: GCA_041752155.1. Taxonomy (GTDB): domain Bacteria; phylum Pseudomonadota; class Gammaproteobacteria; order Burkholderiales; family Thiobacillaceae; genus PFJX01. The sequence goes on from JBGSHR010000412.1 coordinate 759, forward strand.
CCGGCGGCGCCCAGCCCGCCATCTTTCCCATGGATCTGGGCGCCGCCTTCGACGCGGATTTCGAGGCCATGGCCCAGGCCATCGGCTATCAGCTCGGCCGCCTGGACGGCATCCTGCACTGCGCCGCCCGCTTCGAGGCCCTGAGCCCCCAGCATCTGGATAGCCTGGCGGACTGGTTGACCCAGTTTCGGGTCAATGCCGCCGCCCCCGCCGCCATCAACCGGGCCTGCGCTCAATACCTGCAGGCGGCCGACCGGGCCTCGGTGATCCTGGTGGGGGAAACCCACGGCCATGAGCCGAAGGCCTACTGGGGGGGATTCGCCGTGTCCAAAGCGGCCCTGGAGGCCTACTTCAAGGTCCAGGCGGATGAATGGTCGGAGACGCCCATGCGCATCAACCTGCTGATCCCGGGGCCCATCCATTCGCCGCAACGGGCCCGCACCCACCCCGGCGAGGAGAAGAGCCTACTGCCCCAGATCGATGACCTGGGGCCGGAACTGCTCTATCTCATGGGACCGGACAGCGCGGCGCTGCGCGGGCAGACCATCAGCCTCCAGGGCTGAAGACCTTATCTCACTTGTCCTGGCAGGGCGCGCAGAAGCGATCGCGTAGGTAGGTCGAGAACTCATCGCCCACTTCGCTGTGCTTGAGGGCGTACTCCACGGTGGCCTGCAGGTAACCCAGCTTACTGCCGCAGTCGTAGCGCACTCCTTCGAACTCGTAGGCCAGCACCTGCTGTTCCTGCAGCAGGGCGGCGATGGCGTCGGTCAACTGCAACTCGCCCCCCGCGCCCCGGTCGATATGGCGCAGGTGGTGGAAGATGCGCGGCGTCAGCACATAGCGGCCCACCACGCCCAGGGTGGAAGGCGCGTCGGCCGGCTTGGGCTTTTCCACGATCTTGCTGACCCGGGAGATGCGTTCCGCCATGGGCTCCGCCGCGACGATGCCGTAGGAGCTGGTCTCCTCCGGGGCCACGTTCTGCACCCCCACCAGGGAACACTGGTAATAGTTGTACAAGTCGCACATCTGCTTGGTGACGCCGGGCTGGCCGTCGATCAGGTCATCGGCCAGGATCACGGCGAAGGGCTCGTCATTCACCGCCGGCTGGGCGCACAGCACGGCATGGCCCAGACCCAGGGCGTCGGCCTGGCGGATGTAGATGCAGTTCACGTTCACCGGCAACATGCCGCGCAGATCTTCCAGGGCCTTCAGCTTGCCCCGGGTCTCCAGTTCCACTTCCAGCTCGTAGGCCTTGTCGAAGTGGTCGGCGATGGCCCGCTTGGTGCGGCCGATGATGAAGATCAGGTCGGTGATGCCGGCGGCGGCGGCTTCTTCCGCCGCGTACTGGATCAGCGGCTTGTCGACGATGGGCAGCATTTCCTTGGGGTTGGCCTTGGTGGCGGGCAGGAAGCGGGTGCCCATGCCTGCGGCCGGGAAGACTGCCTTGGTAACGCGTTTCATCGGTGGAATCTCCTCACTAGCTAGGTATCAGGTGCAATCAATCCGGAGAGGATACCGCACCCATCTTTAAATTTATTGTTCACGCGTCGTTCACGCGCTCGCCGATACGTCTTTGCGCCCCTGACCATCGCCCCCGCAAGCCCGGCGGGCAAGGACGACTTGCCTCAAATCCCTGCCTGGCCGCGACTCAGGCTGGCGAGATAGCCGGCGAATTCCCGGGCCAGTTCCGGGTGCTTCAGGGCATATTCCACCGTGGCCTGGAGATAGCCCAGCTTGGAGCCGCAGTCATAGCGCTTGCCGTGATACTGATAGGCGAGCACCTGCTGTTCCTTGAGCAGGCTGACGATGCCATCGGTCAACTGGATCTCGCCGCCGCTGCCGCGCCCCAGGTTGCGCAGGTGATCGAAGATGCGCGGCGTGAAGACATAACGTCCCACCACGCCCAGGGTGGAGGGCGCCGCCTCGGGCCTGGGCTTCTCCACCATGGCGCTGATGCGGGACAGGCGCTCGCTCATGGGCTGGCTGACGACGATGCCGTATTGGCCCGTCTCCTCCCGCGCCACCTCCTGCACCCCCCCACCAGGGAAGAGTTGTAGTAGCTGTATTGCTCCACCATCTGGCTGGTGACGCCGGGCTCGGCGTCGATCAGGTCGTCGGCCAGGATGACCGCGAAAGGCTCCCGGTTGACGGCGGGCTCGGCGCACAACACGGCGTGCCCCAGCCCCAGGGCCTGGGACTGGCGGATGTAGATGCAGTTGACGTGGTCCGGGATGATGTTCCGCACGATGTCCAACAGCTTGATCTTGCCCTTGGCCTCCAGCTCGGCTTCCAGCTCGTAGGCCTTGTCGAAATGGTCTGGAATGGCGCGCTTGTTGCGGCCGTTGATGAAGATGAGATCGGTGATGCCCGCCGCCACCGCCTCCTCCACCGCGTACTGGATCAGCGGCTTGTCGACGATGGGCAACATCTCCTTGGGATTGGCCTTGGTGGCCGGCAGGAAGCGGGTACCCATGCCCGCCACGGGGAACACCGCCTTGGTGACGCGTTGCATCATTCAGCTCCTTTGCTTTCCAACAGTTGCAACAGGGACGCCTCGTCGAGCAGGGGGATGCCCAGCTCCCGGGCCCGCTCCAGCTTGCCGCCCGCCTCCGCGCCGGCGACCACGTATTGGGTCTTCTTGGAGACGCTCCGCGCCACCTTGACGCCCAGGGCCTCGATGCGCTCCCGCGCCTGATCCCGAGTGAGATTGGGCAGGGTACCGGTGAGGACGAAGGTCTGGCCGGCCAGGGGCTGGGCGCTGGGAACGCGCGCCACACCGTCGCGCCAGGCCCCGGCCAGACGCAAGGCGCCGATCACCTGCTGATTGTGGCTTTCGCCAAAGAAAGCCAGCAACGAGGCAGCGACCACCGGCCCCACATCGGGCACTTGCGCCAGGGCAAGTTCGTCCGCTTGCATCAAAGCATCCAGGCTGCCGAAGTGGCGCGCCAGGTCCTTGGCGGTCTGCTCCCCCACATGGCGGATGCCCAGGGCGAAGATGAAACGGGCCAATTCCCGGCCGCGACTGGCGGCGATGGCCTGCACCAGATTTTCCGCGGACTTGTCCGCCATGCGCTCCAGGGCCGCCAGGCTTTCCCGGTTGATCTTGTCCGCGTCGTACAGGTCGGCGGGTGTCGCCACCAGGCCCTTGTCGACGATCTGCTCCACCAGCTTGTCGCCCAGGCCCTCGATATCCATGGCCCGGCGCGAGGCGAAATGAATCAGCGCCTGTTTGCGCTGGGCCGGACAACTCAGGCCATTGGTACAGCGGGCCGCCGCCTCGCCCTCGATGCGCACCACCGGCGCGCCGCACTCCGGGCAGGTCTTGCGCATCTCGAAGGCGGGGTGCAACGGCGTCACCAGATCCTGCATGGGTCGGCGCTCCAGCACCACGCTCACCACCTC
>JBGSHR010000413.1:0-2213 GCA_041752155.1 Thiobacillaceae bacterium
GCGGGTGTTCGACGAGCCGCGCGCCGACCTGCTGGCGGTCTGGTCCGAGACCAGCTATCGCATGCAGGCCCTGCGCGACAACCCGGATTGCGCCCGGCAGGAATTCGATGGCCTGGTGGCGAAGAAGAATCCCGGCCTGCACGCCGAGCTGAGCTTCGACCTGAATGACGACGTGGCCGCCCCCTACGTGAAGAAACGCCGCGCCCAGCCCAAGGTGGCGATCCTGCGGGAGCAGGGGGTCAACGGCGAGGTGGAGATGGCCGCCGCCTTCGCCCGGGCCGGCTTCGCGCCGGTGGACGTGCACATGAGCGACATCCTGGCGGGCCGGGTCAAGCTCAAGGACTTCAAGGGCCTGGCCGCCTGCGGCGGCTTCAGCTATGGCGACGTGCTGGGGGCGGGGGGCGGCTGGGCCGCCAGCATCCTGCACAACGAACGCGCCCGGGACCAGTTCCAGGGCTTCTTCCAGCGCGCCGACAGTTTCGCCCTGGGGGTGTGCAACGGCTGCCAGATGATGAGCCGCCTCAAGGACATCATCCCCGGCGCCGAGCACTGGCCGCGCTTCGAGCGCAACCTGTCGGAGCAGTTCGAGGCCCGTTTCGTCATGGTGGAGGTGCCGGAGACCCCTTCCATCCTGTTCGCCGGCATGGCCGGTAGCCGCATGCCCATCGTCGTCGCCCACGGCGAGGGCAGGGCGGTGTTCGACACCAAGGCGCAACGCAAGGACGCCGAGGTGTGCCTGCGCTACGTGGACAACCGGGGCCGCAGGACCGAGGCCTATCCGCTCAACCCCAACGGCTCCCCCAAGGGCATCACTGGCCTCACCACCGCGGATGGCCGCTTCACCATCATGATGCCCCACCCGGAACGGGTGTTCCGCGCCGTGCAGCATTCCTGGAAACCGGACGGCTGGCAGGAAGACGGGCCGTGGCTGCGCCTGTTCCGCAACGCGCGCAAGTGGGTGGGATGAGCGCGGGGCTGTCCCCCAAGAAGCAGCTGTTCGAGCTGTTCGCCCGGGTGGCCAAGGCCATGGCGAGCCCCAACCGGCTGGAGTTGCTAGAGGCCCTGGCCCAGGGCGAGCGTTCGGTGGATGCCTTGGCCCAGGCCTCCGGCATGTCCGTGGCCAACACCTCGCACCACTTGCAGATCCTGCGTGACAACGGCCTGGCGGCCTCGCGCAAGGAGGGCCTGCAGGTGTTCTACCGGTTGTCCGACGACCAGATTCCCACCATGTTGGGCTGTCTGCGCCGGGTGGCGGAGCGGCATCTGGCCGAGGTGGAGCGCATCGTGCGCGAGCACTTCGACAGCCGCGATGCCCTCACCCCCATCGGCCGCGAAGAGCTGCTGGCGCGGGTGAAGGAGGGCGAGGCGGTGGTGATCGATGTGCGCCCGCCCGCTGAATTCCGGGCCGGCCATATCCCCGGGGCGCTCAACATCCCGGTGGATGAACTGCCCAAGCATCTGGACAGCCTGCCGCGCGGCCAGGAGATCGTCGCCTACTGCCGTGGTCCCTACTGCATGCTGGCGTTCGATGCCGTGGCCCAGTTGCGCGGCGCCGGGCTCCAGGCGCGCCGGCTGGAAGACGGCTTCCCGGAGTGGAAGGCGGAGCAGCGCCCGGTGGATAGCGCCGACTGAGGTTTTCCTCTCCCCCGCAGTTTTAGCCCCAGTAGTTTTGCGATTGACGGCGTCCTGCTTTTGTACAACTATTCAAGCGTTCGTTTGAATATTGTCAAAAGGAGGCTGCCATGTTTTTCCGTCAGTTGCACGCCCAAGAGGCCACCCTGTCCTATCTGTTCGGCTGTGGCTCCTGCCATGTCGCCGTCGCGGTCGACCCGGTGCTGGGGGACGAGGACTGGTTCCTGGCCGAGGCGGCCAGGCAGGACGTGAAGATCACCCACGTCATCGACACCCATGTCCATGCCGACCACTACTCCGGTGGGCGCGCCCTGGCCGAGCGGGCCGGCGCCGCTTACTGCCTGCACGAGAGCAACGCCGGGCGGGTGGCATTCCCGTTCCAGCCCCTCAAGGACGGCCAGCGCATCGAGGTGGGCAACGTCTACGTCGATGTGCTGCACACCCCCGGCCACACGCCGGATTCCGTCTGCCTGCTGGTCACCGACAAGCGGCGCGCGGGCGAGGAACAACCGGAGCCCTGGTTCGTGCTCACCGGCGACACCCTGTTCGTGGGCAGCGTGGGCCGGCCCGACCTGGCCGGC
>JBGSHR010000414.1:0-3607 GCA_041752155.1 Thiobacillaceae bacterium
GCGGCCAGCCGCTTCGCCACCACCTGCCCGATGCGGCCGTAGCCGCACACGATGGTCACGTTGTCGCGCCGTTCCACCTCGGCGAACACGCGATTGTCGTGCAGTTCGCGCATCTTCTCGTGAAAGGCCATGACGATGATCGAGGTGGCGAAGGAAATCACCGCGATGCCGGCGAATACCAGCACCATGGCGACGATGCGCCCTTCCGTGGTCTGCGGCACAATATCTCCGTAGCCCACGGTGGTGATGGTGATCACCGCCCAGTACAGGGCGTCCATCAGACTCACCACCTTGGGCTGCGGATGCTCCGCCTCGAACAGGTACATCGCCACCGTGGCGATAAGCACCACGGAGCCGACAAAGATCGACAAGGTGTAGAGCTCGAAGCGCTTTTCCACCAACACCTGGCCGAAGACGCTGAGGTTGCGGGTATAGCGGAACAGCTTGAGCAGACGGAACAGCAGGAAGATGCGCAGGAAGCGCAGCGGCCGATAGCCCGGCAGGATGGCCAGCAGGTCGATGATGGCCATCGGGGTGGCCATGTACGCCAGCTTGCGCTTGACCATGGCCCACAGCACAGGAGGCAGGCGGAAGCGCATGCCCACCAGTTCGGTGCGTTCCCAGTGCTCGATCAGGATCCTGTGGCTGTCGTTGTACAGCCACATGCGCAGCAGATATTCGATCACGAACACCGTCACCACGAAGGCTTCGAACGCCTCCGCCCAGGGTCCGGGATCATGCCGCACGTCGTAGATCAGCAGAAACACACTGGTCAGCACCAACCCTATCATGACGCCGTCGAACACCGCACGGCGATGGGAGCGGGGATCGGTAAGCAGTCCGTGAAAGAACCCCTTGATGCATGCATAGCGCGCCGAGGCCTGGAGCCGGTAGGCGGAGCGGATCAGTGGGGCTGACAGGGTCATGGTTCCGGGGTGGCGGATGGTCCGTAGTGATTGTCCGGCTGGTCTGGCCGGGCCGAAATGACAAGGGCGATTATACGGTTCGCTGGCGCCGGGACTCGGTTCGGATGAACTGCCGGGCCATGCGGGCACACATGTATAAAGAGGACAAAATCAGGCTCCGCAGCTCCCGGGCATAATGTCCCCCTCGACATCGATAGCCACCGCCATGACCGTCCCCCGCCTGCCCATCCTGTCCCTGCTCGAAACCCGCATCCTCGGCGTGCTCTGCGAAAAGCAGCACACCGTTCCCGATACCTATCCCCTGTCGCTCAACGCCCTGGTGGCTGGATGTAGTCAGAAGACCAGCCGCCAACCCGTCATCGAGGTAAGCGAGGCCGAAGTGCTGTCCGCCATCGACAGCCTCAAGGGCCCCGCCCTGATCATCGAAACCAGCGGCGGCCGCGTCACCCGCTACGCCCACAACATGGATAAGGCGCTGCGGCTACCCTCGCAGTCCATCGCACTGCTCACGGCTCTGATGCTGCGGGGGCCGCAAACGGCAGGCGAACTGCGCATCAACTGCGAACGCCTGCACCGCTTCGCCGACATCTCTGCAGTGGAAGCCTTTCTGCAGGAGCTGGCCGAACGCCCGGAAGGCGCCATGGTGGTCGAGTTGCCGCGCCAGCCCGGTTCGCGCGAAAACCGCTGGGCCCATCTGCTGGGTGGTGCCCCCGCCATCGAGGAAACCCAGGCCACCGCTCCAGCCGCGTTCGAGTCCTCTGCCGACGTCACGGCGGGCGAGATCGCCGCACTCAGGGCCAAGGTCGCCCGGCTTGAAGACGAGGTCGACGGCTTGAAAACCCTGGTCGACAAGCTGTGCACCGAACTCGGGGTGACGCGCTGAAGGCTGCGGGCTGCAGACCACCGTCGATCCGCCTGGAAGCCCCACATAACCGGGTTTCGCCCAGTCTGATTTCGTTAACCCTGCCCCTCCGATCCATTCCTGGCAACACATTTGGAAAGCAAAAGAATGAGAGACATGCCGATCAGTGAACCGATTTCGAGAGAAGCCATACTCGGCTGGCTGGATAACTGGGCCGCGTGCATCAGGAGCGGGCAATTCGCCGACGCCTCCCTGCTGTTCGACAGGGACGTGGTGGGGTTTGGCACGGTTGCCATCGAGGCAAAAGGCCTTGATTGCCTTGTCGAACAGCAGTGGATGAAAGTCTGGCCAAAAACAGAGGGGTTCCGGTTCGACAACGCCTCGGTTGAAACCTGGGGGGCCGATGGCCTCGCGGTCGCCGCGGTCCATTGGAGCAGCAAAGGCATCGACTCGAGGACCAGCGCGCTTTTTACCCGCCAGGGGCGAGCCACCCTGGTTTTGCAGCGCCGGGGCGAAAACCTGATCGCGGTGCACACCCACTTCTCGATCAACCCGGCAGGCGAACGCTTCCTGTAACAAACCGGATCGGGTTTCCGCCTTATAAATTGCCGGGCGGTCAACTATACTGGTTTTCCCTACCCATAAATTTTTCAACAGAGGAGTGAGAAATGAAGCTGAATAAACTGATGCTGGCCCTCGTTGCGGCCGTCGCCATGCCTGCCTTGGCCCAACAGGCCACCCCCGAATCCGTGGTCGAAAAATTGACCGACCCGAGCCAGACCCCCGAACTGATGAAGGATCCCAAGGCCGCCGTGCCCGCGATGATCACTGCCATGGATCCCGCCCTCTATACGGCCATGGCCCAGGCATCCATGGATCCCGCCACCTATACCCGCATGATGGCGGGGATGATGAACCCGGCCATGTACTCGAACTGGATGAGCATGATGGCCGATCCCAATGTGTACATGAAGTGGATGGCTGCGGGCATGGATCCCAACTTCTACACCGCCATGATGACCCCCTTCCTCAACCCCAACATGTACATGAAGTGGCTGATGTCGCCGGTGGATCCGCGCAACCTCAACCTGATGATGCAGCCGCTCAACCCCAACATGTACATGAAATGGCTGACGGCCCCGATGGATCCGCGCAACCTCAACCTGATGATGCAGCCGCTGAATCCCGCGCTGTACACCGGCTGGGCGGGCGCCACCATGGATCCCCGCTCCTACGGCAGCATGGGGGCCTTCATTAATCCGGCCACCTACGGCGCGATGGTTCCCCAGATGGCCCCGCAGGGCGCCGCTCCCGCGCCGATCTTCAACCCGTTTGATCCCGCCCTCTGGTCGCAAATGATGACCCCGCCCGCCGCTCCGGCAGCCGCGGCTCCGGCGCCTGCGGCCCCGGCACCTGCCGCGCCCTAAGCGAAGTAATCGTTTCAGCAGCGACAGAAAGGGGCACTGCGAAGGCAGTGCCCCTTTTCTTGCCTCAGGAAGGCAGCACCGGCCGGACATTTGCCGTGGCGGCAGTCGAGGCCCTCACCGGGTGCGGCGAAGGCGACTATATTCCAATACTGATAGGGATAGTCATCATGCGGAATTCGATAGGCAGCCTGAGCGGGTTGGGAATCGCACTTCTGTTTGTGGGTGGGATCGCTTGTGCCGCGGAAAGGATCAGGACAATGGAACTGAGTTCGAGCGCATTCGCCCAGAACGCTGACATCCCCAGCATCCACACCTGCGAGGGGCGTGACCAGTCGCCGCCGCTGGCGTGGGCCAGCGTGCCGCCCGGGACCAAAAGCCTGGCGCTGGTCGTC
>JBGSHR010000415.1:0-3115 GCA_041752155.1 Thiobacillaceae bacterium
CCTGGCCGGGCCCGCCGCGGTCAACAGCCTGGAGGCGCGCCTGGCGCAGCTGAACCCCGCCGCGCATCGCATCCAGGCGACCCGGGGCGAGATCGATCCGACCCTGATCCTGGACGTGGGTTTCTTCACCCCGGAGGGCAAGCACCCGGACGTGGCCAAGTGGCTGGCCCTGCAACGCTATCGTCCGGCCAGCACCGGCCCCCTGGGCGGCAAGGCCCACGCCACGTCGGCCCACGACGAACGCATCAAGAGCTTCAGCCTGACCTTCGACGAACCACTGGAGTGGACCGGCGTGCTCTCCGCCCTGGAGATGCTGCAGGCCTTCAAGGCCAAGAGCCTGCTGCGCATGAAGGCCCTGGTGAACGTGCGCGGCAAGGACCATCCCGTGGTCCTGCACGGGGTGCAGCACATCCTCTACCCGCCGGCGGAACTGGCGGCCTGGCCCGACGCAGACCGGCGCAGCCGCTTCGTGTTCATCACCGACGGGCTGGAGCCGGCCTTCGTCGAGAAGCTGCTGGCGGACTTCACCCAGGCGGCGGCGGGGGGCCTGCTCGCCCATTCGCCCGATTCCAGCCGTGCCGCCTGACACGCCGCGTCCAGTCGGGCACACTTGAACCCATTTCTCCGCAGCCTGATAGCCAAACAATGAAATTCACCGTCGAATCCTTCCGCGCCTGGGAACACAAGAAGGTCACCCTGCTGGGCATGTCCGGGGTGGGCAAGACCCATCTCTCCTCCACCCTGCGCCGCCACGACTGGTTCCATTTTTCCGGCGACTACCGCATCGGCACGCGCTACCTGGACGAGCCCATCCTCGATCTCATCAAGCAGCAGGCCATGCAGGTGCCGTTCCTGCGTGAGCTGCTGCGCAACGACTGGATCGACATCCGCAACAACATCAAGATCCAGGACCTGGGGCCGGTGCTGTCCTTCGTCGGCAAGCTGGGCAACCCGGACCACGACGGCCTGGCCCTGGACGAATTCAGCCGGCGCCAGGCCCTGTACCGGGAAGGCGAGATCGCCGCCATGAAGGACGTGCCCGAGTTCATCCGCAAGGCCCAGGAGATCTACGGCTACGACCACTTCGTCAACGACGTGGGCGGCAGCCTGTGCGAGCTGGAGGACGATTCCGTCATCGAGCTGCTGGCCCGGCACACCCTCATCCTCTACATCCAGGTGACCAGCAAGGCGGAGGAGGACACCCTGATCCGCCGCGCCCAGTCCGACCCCAAGCCCCTCTACTACCGGCCCGCCTTCCTGGCCGAGCACCTGCCGGTGTACATGGGCGAGAAGGGCCTGGATTTCATCGCCCAGGTGGAGCCCAACGACTTCACCCGCTGGGTGTTCCCGCGCCTGTTCCATTCCCGGGTACCGCGCTACCAGGCCATCGCCCAGCCCCACGGCTACACCGTCACCTCCCAGGAGGTGGCCCAGGTGAAGAGCGAGGCGGACTTCCTGGCCCTGGTGGAGGCCGCCATCGCCCGCCAGCCCGCGGGCGGCGGCTTGTAAGCGCGCCGGGATCGGGAGCCCAACATGCCGCTAGTCGCCCACAACGACCTGCCCACCCTCAAGCGCCTGGGGGAGGAGGGCACCACCATCGTGCTGCCCGCCGACCGGGCCGCCCAGCAGGACATCCGCGAGCTGCACATCGGCCTGTTGAACATGATGCCGGACGCGGCCCTGGAGGCCACGGAACGCCAGTTCTTCCGTCTGGTGGGGGAGAGCAACCCCATCGCCCAGTTCTACGTCCACCCCTTCACCCTGGACGCCATCCCGCGCGGCGAGAAGGCGGCGGCCCACATCGCCCGCTACTACGAATCCTTCGACCAGATCCGCGCGGACGGCCTGGACGCCCTCATCATCACCGGCGCCAACGTCTCCGGCGAGGACCTTTCCAAGGAGCCCTTCTGGGGCCCGCTCGGGGAGGTCATCGACTGGGCCTGGGACAACGTCACCACCTCCCTGTTGTCCTGCCTGGCCACCCACGCCGTGCTGCACTTCCGCTACGGCCAGCCCCGGGTGCGCCAGCCGGAAAAGCGTTGGGGCGTGTTCTCCCACCGGGTGCTGGACCAGCACCACCCCCTGGTGACGGACGTGAACACCCGCTTCGACGTGCCCCACTCGCGCTGGAACGACGTCTCCCGCGCCCAGTTCGAGGCCGCCGGCCTGCGCGTGCTGGTGGCAAGCGAGGCGGTGGGCGTGCACTTGGCCACCAGCCACGACGGCCTGCGCATGGTGTTCTTCCAGGGCCATCCGGAGTACGACACCATCTCCCTGCTCAAGGAATACAAGCGCGACGCCCTGTTGCATGCCCAGGGCCTGCTGCCCGAATTCCCGCCCTTCCCCGCCAATTATGTGCCGCGCCACGAACAGGCCATCCTCCTGGAATGGCGCGAACGCCTGCTGGCGGCGGCGGCCCAGGGCCGGCCCCTGCCCGAGTTCCCCGAGGCCCTGGTGGCGGGCAATCTGGACAACACCTGGCACGACACCGCCGAGGGTGTGATCGGCAACTGGATGGGCTGCATGTATCAGGTGACCCACCGGGATCGGCGCCGCCCTTTCATGGACGGCATCGACCCGGAAGACCCCCTGGGGCTCTACGGGGTTTGACAATGGCGCGAACATGGCATAATTCGCCGCTAGTTTTCATACGCAGCCTTTCTGACGGAGGAGTCGAGCGTGGCAACAGCAGCCAAGAAAGCGGCCAGCAAATCCGCGACCAGCAGCAGCAAAACCACGGCCAAGAAGCCGGCGGCCAAGACCGCGCCCGCCCAACCATCCCGCAAGGCCGCGCCCATCAAGGCCGCCAAGCCGGCCCCCGCCGCGAAAGCCAAGCCGGCTGCCCTGAAGACGGCGCCCAAACCCGTGGCCAAAGCGGCCCCCGCCAAGGCGCCATCCAGGAAAGCCCCGGCCAAGGCAGCAAAACCGGTCGCCGTGAAAGCGGCAGCGAAAACCGTGGCCAAGGCGGTCGGCAAAGCCGCCCCAGCGAAAGCGCCACCCAGGAAAGCCCCGGCCGCCAAACCGGCTCCCGCCGCAAAAACCAAGCCGACCGCCCCAAAGGCGGTGGCCAAACCCGCAGCCAAGGCCAAGCTTGCAGCCCCGGCCAAGGCCAGTG
>JBGSHR010000416.1:0-9677 GCA_041752155.1 Thiobacillaceae bacterium
GGCCGTGGCGGTCAGGGCCGCGCGCCGGCCCAGATGCCAGAGAATGCCCGCCGCTCCGGCCAGGTAGCCGGTCAGTATCCACAGGTCCAGGGTCCCGACGGATTGCCCCAGGGTGAGGGCATCCCACAGAAAGCCGCCAAAGAAGGCCATGGCCGGCAAGGCCCGGCGCAGCTTATGGAAGCGCTGGCCGAAATCGGCATCGAGGTGCGGGATCATGTTGAAAAGCGCGGCATGCGTGGCTTGTGTGTGTCGGTCGTTGCCCGTCTCACGAAACGGGCCGCATGGTTTTTCACGTTGGAAAGGGGGGCGATGGTCGACTGTCGTGCCGGCGCCGTCAAATTACCCCCGGCTCCTACGTTGACAGGCGGAGAGGCGCGGCCATCGGCGTATCTCCCGCGCGGCCCGGACGGTCTTCGCCGTGCCCGCGGAGTGCTAAGGAGACACTGATTTATTCCCACGTGGATCGCGTTGTCGCCAGAAAGGGCGCTGGCTGCAACCCGGATGGGCCGGGGTTTGGCGGGCGGTCTGCGGGTTGCGACGCTTGCCCATGGAACGACCATGGGCCGCGCACCGCGCCTTGCATCCCATCCCGCCAAGCCCCGGCGCGACCGCGTGGGAATAAAACTGTGTCTCCCTAGTGACATGCCCTTACAGTTCCAAGCCCGGTACACTTCGCCTCCGAAAAATTTTTTTTCAAGCATGCCGTTCCGACGAATCGCCCTCCATCTCCTGGTCATCTTCGCGGGCCTAATCGCCCCGGTTTCCTCCGCCACGGCGGGAGAAACCCTGCGTGTGCTGACCTGGCCCGGCTATGCGGACCCCGATTTGGTCCAGGTGTTCGAGAAGCGTTACAAGGTGCGGGTGGAGATCACCCTGGTCAGTACGGATGATGCCCTCTGGCAAAAGCTGAACGCCAACAACGGCGCGGATTTCGATGTGTTCGCGGCCAATACCGCGGAACTCCAGCGCTATATCGACCAAGGGATCAGTGTCCCCCTGATCCTGGGGAACATTCCCAACGCCCAGCATCAGCAGCCGCGTTTCCGCAAGCTTTATGACATTCCGGGCATCACGCGCGCCGGGCAGGTCTACGCCATTCCCTATACCTACGCCGAGATGGGCCTGATCTACAACCGCAAACTGGTCAAGGCCCCTCCCACCTCCATGACCGCCATGTGGGACCCCCGATACCAGGGACAGGTCCTGGCCTACGACGGCAGCACCCATAATTTCACCCTTGCCGCGCGGCTGTCCGGCAGCAAGCAGCCCTTCCAGCTTCAGGAGGCGGACTACAAGCGGGCGGTGGAAAAGCTGATCGATCTGCGCCACAACGTGCTGACCTTCTACAGCCAGCCGGAGGAGGCGGTGGCGCTGTTCCGCGACCATCCGGTGGCGCTGGTGTTCGCCAATTACGGCAGCCAGCAGGTCAAGCAGTTGCAGACGGCGGGGGCGGACATCGGCTATGTCATTCCCGAGGAAGGCGCCCTGGCCTGGCTGGACTGCTGGGCCGTGACCAAGCGGGCGCGCAACAAGCGCCTGGCCGAGTTGTGGATCAACTACACCCTGGAGCAGCCGGTCAGCCAGGCCCTGACCGAGCGCCAGGGCCTGGCCAATACACTCCAAACCGCTTCGGCGGCGCAGGCGTCCGGCAAGATCGTCTGGCTGGAACCGGTGGAAAACGCCCAGCGCCGCGCCGCCCTGTGGAGCCGGATCATGTCCGGCGACCGGCTGGGAAAGTTCTGATTCCATGGGACGCGGCCTGGGCTTCAAGTTAGGTGTCCTGCTGGCCGTTTTCGGCATTCTCGCCGCCGGCCTGACGGGGTATTACTCCTACGCCACCAGCCGCGTGATGTTGGCCAAGTCGGCCGAACACGATCTGTTGACCTCTACCCAGGTTCTGGCCCGGCGTTTTTCCCTCGCCCTGGATGAAGTGGCCTCCAATGCCCGGCTGCTTGCCGCTTTGCCGGATGTCGCCCCTATCGGCAAGGCCCTTCTCGACCCCGGGACCAAGCCCCACCGGGCGGCGCTGGCCCAGACCTTCTCGGCCATGCTGGCCGTCCACCCGGAGTATTTCCAGATCCGCCTGATCAGCGCGAGCAATCACGGTATCGAACTGGTGCGGGTTGATCGCGATTCAGACAAGCTCACCCGCGTGAAGGGGGATGACCTCCAGGAAAAGGGGCACTTCCCCTATGTATTCAACACTCTGCGCCTTGCCCGGGGCGAAGTGTATCTGTCCAAGATCGCCATCAATCATGAACAGGGAGCCCATTCCGGCCTGGGCAAACCCACCCTGCGGGTGGCTACCCCGGTGTTCCTCGATGATGGAAAGTTGTTGGGCCTGGTGGTCATCAATCTGGATTTGAATGGCCTGTTCGACCTGCTGAAGACCGATCTGCCGGCGGACTACAGCCTCTATCTCACCAACGAAACGGGGGATTTCCTCATCCATCCCGACCCGTCCCAGGCCTTTGGGTTCGACCGTGGCCGGCGCGTCCTGCTGCAGGACACGTTCAAACAGGCCGCCGCCATCCTGGACGGCAAGACGAATACGGTGGTCGAGCGGGACGGCGCGGGAGGGGACCAGAGTCTGATCGCCGCCTTCTACAAGCTGGGATTCGGCCAGGCCGAGGCGGGCCGGTTCGTGATCGCGGGGCTGTCCACGCCCCTGGAAAAAGTGCTGGCGGACACCCGTCAACTGGGCGCCAACACCGCCAAGATCGTGGCCGCCTTCAGCCTGTTGGCCGTGCTCCTGGCCTTCCTGGCCTCACGGCTGCTGACCCGGCCGCTGGGGATGATGGTGCAGGCCGCCAGACGCTTCTCGCGCGAACATGCGATGGGGGAACTGCCTGTCCGCCGCGCCGACGAAATCGGTCAGTTGGCCCGCAGCTTCAACGACATGCAGGTGGAGATCCAGGCCCACCTGGCGGAACTGCAAGAGAGCCGCAGCCAGCTTGCCCACCTGGCCCGCCACGACGCCCTGACCGGCTTGCCCAACCGCCTGTTGTTCTTCGACCGCCTGGAGCATGCCGTTGCCACGGCGCGCCGTAGCGGCAAGCAACTGGCGGTGTTCTTCATCGACCTGGATCGCTTCAAGGAGATCAACGACACCCTGGGCCATGCCGCCGGCGACGAGGTGCTGATGATTATTGCGCACAGGCTGCGCAGCCTGGTGCGGGAAGTGGACACCGTGGCGCGTCTGGGCGGCGACGAATTCATCATCCTGTTCGATAGCCTGGGCGACGTGCATCCCTTGACGATGCTCGCGGAAAAGATCATCCACGGCCTGTCGCAACCGGTGGAAATCAAAGGCCGTCAACTCCAGGTCAGCGCCAGTGTCGGCGCCAGCCTCTTCCCCCAGGACGCGGACGATGCCAACGGACTGGTGCACAAGGCCGACGTCGCCATGTACCTGGCCAAGACCCGGGGGGAAAACACCGCCCATTTCTACGCGGAAGGGGAGGAACGGGCGGGTTGAGCGAGGGGCAAGCCGTCCGCGGCCATGCCGGCATCCAGGCCGCCGGTTTCCCTTCAAGCCCGATCGTTTTTAGACGGCCTCGCTATCCGCCAGGGCCGCGCGGGGAGCCGCCATGCCGCTGAGCCCGGCCAATGAGCTGCGTTCCCTCACGCCGGCACCGCCGCAGTCCAGCTCGGCTTCAAGACTCATCACCTGGTCGCGGCCGGCTTGCTTGGCGGCATAGAGCGCGGTGTCGGCCTCCGCCAGGACGTCTTTCAGGTCCCGCATGGTGCCGGCGGGGCAGAGAGCGTAGCCGATGCTGACCGTGACCCGGATGTCCCCACGCCCGGTCTTCAGGGGCGTGGCGGCAATGATTTCGCGCAGGGATTCGGCCAGGCTGATCGCGCCCTCGCGTTCGGTGTTCGGCGCCAGCACACAGAACTCCTCGCCGCCGTAGCGGCCGAGGGTGTCCTGAAGCCGCAGCCGCCCCGTGAGCAGGCCGGCAATCGCGCGCAACACCTCATCGCCCACCGGGTGCCCATGGGTATCGTTGATGTATTTGAAGTGATCCACGTCGATCATGAGCAAGGCCAGGGGCAAGCCGCTACGCCGGGCCAGGGCGTGCTCGGCCTGTTGCATCAGGGCGCGCCGGTTGGGGACCTGGGTGAGGCTGTCGGTCATGGCCAGGTGCAGTATTTCCCGGTCGGTGCGCTCCTTCACCATGAGCACGAAGCCGATGGAGCCGAGCAGGGCGGTGGCCATGATGGCAACGAAGGCGAGGATCTGCACCGGATGGGGCGCCATGCCGGTCTGGGGTTGCGCCAATTCAACCTGGCCGGACAGGGCGGCGAGGGCGCGCAGCCCCAATACCAGCACCATCATCATCACCCCGGCGAACAGCAGGCGCCAGGCCCGGCCGATGCGGGTTTCCGGGTCGGTGATCAGGGCGCGGCCGATCAGCGCCATCTGGAAGCCGAAGATGAGTCCGCCCCAGAGGAAACGGCCGTGCAGGTCGTCCAGCAGCACGGCCGCCATCAGCACGGTCAATACGACCGGCGCGATTACCTGCCAGGGCGGCACGGGGCGCCGCTGGAATTCGCAGATGGCCACCAGAATCAGGGCATGGGCGCCGGCCTTGAAGGCGTTGGCGAGGACGATGGAGAAGGCGTCCGGGATGGTGCCGCGCGCGGCGACCAGCACCCAGGTCAGGGTCTCCAGCAGCATCGCCGCCGCCCATTTGCCCATGCCCTCCCGTTTGCCGCCGTTGTTGCTGCCGGCGGCGATGAACAGGCTCAACACCGTCAAGGCGTTGGTGACGATCAGGGTGAACAGCAGGGTGCGGGGGTCGAGGTTCATGGCCAAAGGTTCAGGGTGTAACAAGTTGCGCGGAGGGGGGAGGTACTCCGCATCTCTACTGTTCCGTCTTCTTCTTCGCCTCAGCCAAACCGCTGTGCCAGTTCTTCGCGAATCACCGTACGCAAATCCGCTTCGAGATGTTCGCTTTCGATCACGCGCCGCAAGGTGTCGTTGATCAGCGTCTGATAACCCCGTTCGCCCGCCAGGTGTTTGAAGTGCTCGACGATGGGGGCGTCCAGCATGATGTTGACGCGCTGTTTGGACACCTTGGCGCGAACCGCCGATTGCCATTCGGCGCGACTGGCATTCTGGCCGCCGACGCGGAAGTGGGCGCGATCAAGGTCCGCCTGGGTCAGCGGCGGTGCATCGTCAGAAATATCCGGTGTTGAGGTAGTAGAGGTCGGTTTCATCGCTTGTCGCCTCGCGCATGGAAATGATGCGTATCGTGTCATCGGATTCAACGTGGACAATCAAGACCACGACGGCGGACAACATGCCGATACCGATGAGACGCTGTTCGCCGTAGGCTTCTCGGGTGTCTTCGAAAATGGCCATCGGTCCCGCGAACACCTGTTCGGCATCGGCAAAGTCCAAGCCGTGTTTGTTCAGGTTGGCTTGGCGCTTGGTCTCGTCCCAGATGAATCGCATGGGCAAATTATGCGCATTTAAATGTGTATTTCATAGCGCCATGTATCTTGTTTACCGGCTGATGGGTTTGTACCGGATGCGGTGCGGCTTGGCCCCCCCCAGTCCGGCTTTGTGGCTCAGTGTTGGTCGACCTTTTCCTGCAACCAGACCTTGATCAGCGATTGGTAGGGCACATCACGCGAGTTGGCCGCAGCCTTGATGGTTTCCAGCAGGTGCAGGGGCAGGCGCAGGGAAATGGTTTGCGTGGTGGGCTTGAGGTTGGGCATGACGGCCTTGGCAGCCACACTCCAATCAACGTAGTCGCTGCTGTCGTGGCTTTCCCAGAACGCGCGTTCCTTGGCATCAGTGGCGAAGCTTGGGATGGGTTTAAGTCGCTTGTTCATAGATTAATTTTCTACAACCCACTCACCACCATGCTGCCTGATCTCTTCATGCATCGCATCGGGAGCGAGATCGAGTTCGCCGGGCCAGGTTACTGCCCCGCTGACGACAGATACTTGGCGGAACTGCGCAGGGTCGCGCAAATGCGCGAAGACGCCGCGAAAGAAGCCAGGCAGGAAACGAACGACACCTTCCAGCCCATCGACGAAACGCACCCGCACGGCATGATCGCCGACGACGCTTACCTGGGTCACTCTCCAATTGGCTGGCATGGTTTACTCCAAGGGCGCAATGGGGTTCGGTTGCTGCTTCTCTTCACAAAGGCGTCAGTCTTCCAACAGTTCGGCTTGGTGCAGCTCCGCCCAATCCAGAACCAGGTTGATCGCCCGCCGGGGCATGTCGCCTTCCATCACTTGCAGCGTCTTGATGTTGACGATGGCTTCGTAGCCACCATAGCGGCAGTGGAAGTGCGGTGGCGCATGCTCGTTCCAGAACATCTGGCTGATGGTTGGCATGCGCCCCTCCTTTGTTTTCGCCAATCTTACCGGCTGATCGGCTTGTACCGAATCCGCTTGGGCTTGGCCCCTTCCTCGCCCAGGCGTTTGCGCTTGTCGGCCTCGTATTCCTGGTAGTTGCCGGGGAAGAAGGTCCATTGGGAATCGCCTTCCGCCGCCAGGATGTGGGTGGCGATGCGGTCCAGGAACCAGCGGTCGTGGGAGATCACCAGCACGCAGCCGGCGAATTCCAGCAGAGCGTCTTCCAGGGCGCGCAGGGTTTCCACGTCCAGGTCGTTGGAGGGTTCGTCCAGCAGCAGGACGTTGCCGCCCTGGATCAGGGTCTTGGCCAGATGCAGGCGGCCGCGTTCGCCGCCGGACAGGCTGCCGACGAGCTTGCCCTGGTCGGCGCCCTTGAAGTTGAAGCGGCCCAGGTAGGCGCGGGCGGGCATCTCGAAGCGTCCGACGGTGAGGATGTCGGCGCCCTCGGCGACGGCGTCGAACACGGTCTTGTCGTTGGCCAGGCCTTCGCGCGACTGGTCGACGGAGGCGATCTTGACGGTGGGGCCGATGTCGATGCTGCCGCCATCGGGTTGCTCGCGCCCCTGGATCATGCGGAACAGGGTGGACTTGCCGGCGCCGTTGGGGCCGATGATGCCGACGATGGCGCCGGGCGGGATGCTGAAGCTGAGGTTGTCGATGAGCAGGCGGTCGCCGAAGGCCTTGGTGACGCCGTTGAATTCGATGACCTTGTCGCCGAGTCTTTCACCCACCGGGATGAAGATCTCCTGGGTTTCGTTGCGCTTCTGGTACTCGACCGAGTTCATTTCCTCGAAGCGGGCCAGGCGGGCCTTGGACTTGGCCTGGCGCGCCTTGGGGTTCTGGCGCACCCATTCCAGTTCCTGCTTCATGGCCTTCATGTGGGCGTCGATCTGCTTGTTTTCCGTCTCCAGGCGGGCTTCCTTCTGCTCCAGCCAGTTCGAGTAGTTGCCCTTCCAGGGGATGCCGTGGCCCCGGTCCAGTTCCAGGATCCATTCGGCGGCGTTGTCCAGGAAGTAGCGGTCGTGGGTGACGGCCACCACGGTGCCGGGGAAGCGCACCAGGAACTGTTCCAGCCATTCCACCGACTCGGCGTCCAGGTGGTTGGTGGACTCGTCCAGCAGGAGCATGTCGGGTTTTTGCAGCAGCAACTTGCACAGGGCGACGCGGCGTTTCTCGCCGCCGGACAGGTTGCCGATGACGGCATCCCAGGCCGGCAGGCGCAGGGCGTCGGCGGCGATTTCCATCTGGTGCTCGGCGTCGGAGCCGGAGGCGGCGATGATGGCTTCCAGGCGCGCCTGCTCCTCGGCCAACTGGTCGAAGTCGGCGTCCGGCTCGGCGTAGGCGGCATAGACCAATTCCAGTTTCTGCTGGGCCTGCATGACCTCGCCCAGGCCGGCTTCCACCTCGTCGCGCACCGTCTTGTCCAGGTCGAGTTCGGGTTCCTGGGGCAGGTAGCCGATGGAGATGCCGGCCAGGCGCTGTACCTCGCCGTCATAGTCCTTATCCACCCCGGCCATGATCTTCAGCACGGTGGATTTGCCGGAGCCGTTCAGGCCCAGCAGGCCGATCTTGGCGCCGGGGAAGAAGGACAGGGAGATGTCCTTGATGATCTGGCGTTTGGGGGGGACGATCTTGCTCACGCGGAGCATGGACATGACGTATTGGGCCATTGGATCTCGGAGAGGGGTGCAAAGGGCGAAATTGTATCCGCAGCGGCCTTGCAAGACGCGTTTCGTCCTGGCTTTCAGCCCCCCGTTTTTGCCAAGGATGGGGGTAAGGGGTTACCCTAAAAAACATGAATTCGAGCCGAACCCCCTATCGCGGAGGCTTTGAAGTTCTGCTTCTCCGATGCCTCAAACAAAATAATCACCCGTCCCCGGCCCTGGTCGCGGCCTGGGTCGGCAGGGAGAAGTCGCCGTCATGATCCAAACCGTCTCCGCACCTCGTTCCGCCTCGGACCCGCAAGGTCTGTATCTGTTGTTGATCAGCGTCCATGGCCTGATTCGCGGCCATAGCCTCGAACTGGGGCGGGACGCGGATACCGGCGGACAAACCCTCTATGTGGCCGATCTGGCCCGCGCTCTGGCGGCCACGCCCGGCGTGGCCCGGGTCGATCTGATGACCCGCCGGGTGGTGGATCCGCAGGTCGGCCCGGATTACGCGGAATCCATCGAGTTCCTGGCGCCCAACGCCCGCATCGTGCGCATCGATGCCGGCCCCGAGGGCTATATCCGCAAGGAGGAACTCTGGGACCACCTGGACTCCTTCGCCGACAACGCCCTGGCCTTTCTGCGCGCCGAGGGCCGGGTGCCGGACATCGTCCACAGCCACTATGCCGACGCCGGCTACGTGGGCACCCGCCTGGCCAATCTGCTGGGTGTGCCCCTGATACATACCGGCCATTCCCTGGGCCGGGTCAAGCGGCGCCGCCTCATCGCCTCGGGCCTCAAACGGGATGTCATCGAGGTCCGCTATAAGATGGCCCGCCGGGTCGAGGCGGAGGAATTGACCCTGGCGGCGGCGGAACTGGTGATCGCCTCCACCGCCAACGAGATCGAAGAACAGTACGGCCTCTACGACCATTACCAGCCCGAGCAGATGCGGGTCATCCCGCCGGGGACGGACCTGAAACGCTTCATGCCGCCCGATGGCGGCGAATCCCGGGCGCCCATCGCCGCGGAGCTGGCGCGCTTCCTGCGAGATCCCGCCAAGCCCATGATCCTGGCCATCTCCCGGCCGGACGAGCGCAAGAACATCACGACCCTGATCCGTGCCTACGGCGAGTCCCCGGAGCTCCAGTCCATGGCCAATCTGGTCATCGTCGCCGGCAATCGGGACGACATCCGCGACCTGGACAGTGGCGCCCAGACGGTGCTGGAAGGTCTGCTGATGGAGATCGACCGCTACGACCTGTACGGCCGGGTGGCCTATCCCAAGCATCACCGGCGCGAGGAAATCTCGGTGCTCTACCGCTTGGCCGCGAGTTTGGGCGGGGTATTCATCAACCCGGCCCTGACCGAGCCCTTCGGCCTGACCCTGATCGAGGCGGCGGCCAGCGGCCTGCCCATCGTCGCCACCTCGGACGGCGGTCCCCAGGACATCATCGGCAACTGCCACAACGGCTACCTGATCGACCCCCTCAACCCCGACGACATGGTGGTGGCCCTGCTCAAGGTGCTGAGGGACAAGGACGCCTGGACGAACCTCGCGCAGGCGGGATTGCGCGGCGTGCAGCGGCATTACTCCTGGCAAGCCCATGCCGAGCGCTATCTGGCGGCCGTGACCCCCTTGCTGCGGCA
>JBGSHR010000417.1:0-11028 GCA_041752155.1 Thiobacillaceae bacterium
GACATCGAATCCGTCAGCTACAGCCGGACCCGCGTGACGCCGCTGGATGCTGGCCACCTGGAGCGGCATCGCATCGTCGCCCATGACAAGACCCAAGCCGCCAGCCGCGCCTTCGACCTGCTGCGCACCCATGTGCTGCAGAAGATGGAGGAGAACGGCTGGCGCACCCTGGCCATCACCTCGCCCACCCCCGAGGCGGGCAAGACCATGGTGGCCATCAATCTGGCCATGAGCATCGCCCACCAGACCCAGAAGACCGCCATGCTGGTGGATTTTGATCTGCGCAAACCCAAGGTCGGCGCCTATCTCGGGCTGATCCAGGCAACTTCCCTGAACGAGGTGCTGGACGGCAGCGCGGCCTTGCCGGATGCCCTGGTCAATCCGGACCAGCCCCGTCTGGTGCTGCTGCCCGCCATGAAACCGGTGCCCAACCCGGCGGAGACCCTGGCGTCGAAGAAGATCGCCAACCTGATCGGCGAGCTGCGCGAGCGCTACGACTCGCGCATCGTCATCTTCGACCTGCCGCCTCTGCTCAACACCGACGACGCCATCGCCGTTCTGCCCCAGATGGACTGCGTGTTGCTGGTGGTGGGCAACGCCCTGTCCTCGAAAGCGGAGATCGCCGAGTGCCTGCGCCATCTGTCCTCCGCCAACCTGCTGGGGGAGGTGTTCAACAAGGCGGAGGCCGGGGCGTTGCCGTATTAGCGCGGGGTCCGGTCGTCGTTGCACCCAAGAAGCCCATGCCCGCCGCTCGCAATCCGTTGCTGGACTACGCCAAGGGGGTCGGCATCCTCTTGGTGGTGTACGGCCATGTCGCCCGAGGCGTGTTCAATGCCGGTCTGCCCATGGACCGGGCGCTATACAGCCTAGTCGATAGCGTCATCTACAGTTTCCACATGCCCCTGTTCTTTTTTCTCTCGGGCATCCTGTTCCTGGCTTCTCTGGAAAAACGCGGCTACCTCGGCATGATGCGCGGCAAGTTGAGTACCGTGCTGTATCCCTATGTGCTGTGGTCGCTGATCCAGGGCGGTATCGAGTTCGGCTTGTCGAGCTACACCAACGGCACGGTCACGCTGGGCGAAGTGTTCGCTCTGCTGTGGCGGCCGCGCGCCCAGTTCTGGTTTCTCTACGTGCTGTTCGGCATCTTCCTGTTCGCCGGCTTGCTGTATCGCAAGCCTACCCCGCCGTGGACCGGCGCCGTTCTGGTCCTGGCGTTGGTGCTCTACCTCACCGGCTACTCACCGGCGGATATCTACCTGCTCAATGCCTTGCCCCATTGGTTCGTGTATTTCGCCTTGGGGGTGAGCGGGGCGTTTCTGCTCGATTGGATCGCATCTCCGCGCTATCTGCTTCTGGCGGTGGCCGCCGCTGTATTCGGGCTTGGCCAATGGGGGGTTCACACCCTGCCGGCGCTGAGCTCGGCCAGTTACGCCCCTGCCCTTGATCTCGCCCTGGCCGTGCTCGGCATCGTCTTCGTCTTGGCGCTCAGCCAGCGCTTCGCGGCGTGGAACTGGGGTTGGCTGGCCCACATCGGTCGCCACTCCATGGAGATTTACCTGATCCATATCCTGGCCAGCAGTGGTGCTCGAATCGGCTTGCAGAAGTTGTTGGGCGTCACGGATGCTGGCGCACATCTGTTGGTGGGCACCTTGTTCGGAGTCGCCGTGCCGCTGTTGCTGGTGGTTTACGCCCGGCGCTGGCGGTTGGGCTGGTTGTTTACGCCGCCCGAAGGGTTGCGCGTCGCGAAGTGATGCTCCCGGTTTCCCTTCAGGCTGCTTGTGGGAAAGCTTGCGTGCCCGATATCTCTCCATTGCGAATCATCTGTACGTAGGCGACTCCGAGCCCCGCGACCGACCAGTAGATGACCGGGATGACGGAGATGTCGCTGACCGTGAAGATGATCGCCAACGCGGCCAGCAGGGTGGCGAGCAAGGATCGGCCAAGCACATGCAGGTCGCCGCCCTTGTCGGGCAGCCTGCGCAGCGTTTGGTACATGCGCCAGGCGATCAGCCCGAAGAAGCCGATAAACAAGCCGAGGCCGGCGAATCCGGTCTTCAGGGCGATGAGCAAATAGGTATTGACCACGTCGATGATGCCTTGGCCCTGGATCATGGCCTGCATCTCCGGGGCCAGGACGAAGTCGACCGAACCGAACAAGGGATTGCGCATGATGACGGCATACGTGTTTTCGAGCAGCTGCGCCCGATAATCGATGGAACCACTTTCGACAGAGCCGATGAAAGGGAGCAGATCGATCACCTTCTGGCTGCCGGGCAGCAGGGCCATCAAGGGCAAGGCCATGAGGCTGGCGATGGCCAGGGTCATCAGGCGGCGGACGGCGTTGGGCCCCGTGGACAGAAACACCACAAGCATGAGCCCCGCGCCGACCCAGGGGCCGCGTGACAGGGGCGCGGCCAAGCCGGCCGCCAGCAGGGCTAGGCCGAGACGATGGTGGCGTGGGCGGGGAAGAGTGGATTTCAGGAACAGAAAAAACCCCATGGCCAGCGCCATCACATAGCCGGCGACGATGGGATGCCCGGCAGAGCCCATGGCCCTGAGGATGCCCCCCCTCTCAATGTAACTGAGCGCATCCAGGGGCACGCCCAACACGTCCGAGACCGCTCGGTAGAGGTGCCAATGCCTGGCCGCTTCAAAGACGCAGATCAAGGCCAGCACCATGGAAGCCAGTACGAAGCTCAGCATGGCCTCGCGAAACCCCCGAAGATCCTTGAGGGAGCGACTGACGACGAAATAGGGCAGCAACACGTCCATGAAGACGTAAAACCCGTGCCGGAGTGTGTCTGTAACGCTGGTCTCACGCAATTGAAGAATGACGGACAGCAGCATGTAGGCGGCGAGCAGCTTGTCGGGGGCCAGGCGGCCGAAGGGCGGGGCGTCACTCCTGTGCTGGAGTTTGACGAACATGGGCAGCAAGATGACCAATTCCAGAAGGCGCACATGGTGGAGCGTGAACAGGTGGTTGATCAGTCCGAAGCCGGGGACCTGGATCGTGGTGGCCGGGATCACCAACAGCACCAGGAAGAACAGGGCCACCTTGTTGGTCTCCCGCCCACTGGAAAACACCAGCAGCAGGCTGGCGGCGAAGGCATACAGCCAGTAGTCGTACGCCAGAAAGGCGATAAGGGTCAGACCGAACCAGAGATTGCGTCTGCGGTCGTAATCGGCCCGGTCCACCATGGCGTGGGCAGGGGCCCGGGCGAAGGCGAATATCACTGACGCGAGCAGGAGGATGACGATCAGGGCTTTGAGGTGGCCGGGCATAGGTGTTTTGTCGGAATGGGCGGGCTGGCGGCCAGAGAAAAACCAGCGTTGTAATAATCCCGTCAGGGGAGAGGCGGGAAAATAACAAACTTATGTTTTCTTAAGATGACCGTGGTGGCCATGTTTGCCCTGTGGGGTGTGGTGCCTCGGATTTCCTTTTCGGTCCATCGCCTGTTCGGATTTTTTCCAAGCGCGAATTCGCGCCCAGACGCCTGCGCGCGATGGCCATGCCTGGATGTATCGCCCCATGGACTTCACCCCCCAGAAAAAGCGGATTCTGATCCTGGCACCGTTTTTCGCGGCCGAGGGCGCCTGGATCGATAATTTCTGCGAACGGTCGGACCTGGAATTCAAGAAGGCGCCCTACGGCAACCGTCCGATGTCTTGGCACCGGCGTGGTCCGGTCACCCCCCTGTCCGAGTGGTGGGGACATTTCGAGTATGTGCGCCAGGCCTTGAAGTGGCGGCCCGATTGCGTCGTGACATCCTTTCCGCAGCTGGCTTTGCTGGCCGCCATCATGCTGCCGTTCATGGGCAATAAGCCCCGCTCCCGCCTGATCGCCTGGAATTTCAACCTGGGCTCTCTGGCCCCAGGATGGAAGGGGCGATTGGTGGGGCGGCTGCTCGGGCGGGTGGACCGGTTCATCGTCCATGCGCGCGGCGAGATCGGTAGCTATGCCCAATGGCTGGGGCTTCCGGAAGACAAGTTCAGATTCATTCCCTTGCAGAGAGGCCGGGTCGCGGAACTGCCGCCCAGTCCGCTCCAAGGGCCCTATATCGTCAGCATGGGGTCGGCCAACAGGGATTACCAGACCCTGGTGCGAGCAGTCCTGGGTACCGGCATCAAGATGGTGATCATTAGCAAGCAGGGTGTG
Organism: Thiobacillaceae bacterium; assembly: GCA_041752155.1. Taxonomy (GTDB): domain Bacteria; phylum Pseudomonadota; class Gammaproteobacteria; order Burkholderiales; family Thiobacillaceae; genus PFJX01. The sequence continues at coordinate 4,157 of JBGSHR010000417.1, forward strand.
ATCGACGGACTGCTGGATCATCCGGATCTGGTCAAACTGAGCGGGCTGACGCCGACGGAATGCAACAGCCTCCTGGCCGGCGCCGAGGTGAACGTGGTGCCCATCCGCTCGGTAGAGACGGCCGCCGGGCAGATCACCTTCATTACCGCCATGCGCATGGGCATCCCTACCGTCGCCACCCGTTGCATCGGTACCGTAGACTACATCGAGGATGGCAAGACCGGGCTGCTGGTGCCGCCGGGCGACCCGGAGGCGCTGCGCCGGGCCATCCTCTCCCTGTGGCAGGACGCCGAGCGCAAGTCGCGCGTCGGTTCGGCTGGACGCGAGTATGCAGAGCAGCACTTCTCGGACGAAGCCGCGGGTTCATACCTGTCCCAGGTGCTCGACGAAGTCCTGATCTCCTAGAAAGCCCTCACTCATGCGCGCCTTCAATCAATGCCTCTGTCGTCCCCTCCAGGCCCGGTCCGCCGGTATCTTGTTGATCGCCATCCTGGCCCTGTGGCCCATCTCTTTGCTGGCCGCCACTCCCGATAAGGGCTTGGGTATCAATCTGCATGGCATCCGCTACTGGGCCCCCACGCTCCCCTTCGCCGATGTCTTCAAACAAGCCGGGGAATGGATCCCCCAGCGGGCCGGCTCCCAGGCCTGGAACACTGGTGAGCCCCTGGACATCGCTTCGGATGGTTGGGTGCGGTCTCTGTCTCCGGGCCAGCAGGCCGCCACGGTGGTGATGAGCGGCGGCAGGTATCCGGCCGGAAGGTATCGGGTGTCCTACGATGGCCGCGGCGAGGTATTCCTGGGGCTGGATGCAAGGATAGTGGACAGGCGTGGCAACGACCTGATGGTCGAGGTGAAACCCAAGAACTCGGTCATCCTCAAGGTGATGCATACGGACCCGGCCGATCCTGTCCGGAACATCCGGATGAGCTTGGCCGATAGCGATCCGTCCGGGCAGTTCTCACTCTTCAATCCGGCCTATTTGGACTATCTGCATGGTTTTAGGGTCGTCCGCTTCATGGACTGGAGCAATGCCAACCTTAACGATGTGGTGCGATGGGCGGACAGGACTCGGGTCGAGCACGCCAGCCAGGACAGGGAAACCGGTGTCGCCCTGGAATACATGCTTCAGTTGGCCGGGGAGTTGGGGGCCAACCCCTGGCTCACCGTTCCCCACGCCGCGGACGATGAGTACGTGCGGCAGATGGCCGAGTTGATCAAGGCCCGGTTGCCGGCGACACGGAAGTTCTACATCGAGTATTCCAACGAGGTCTGGAACAGTCAGTTTCCCCAGCATGCCTATGCGGTTCGCGAGGCCGCCCGCCTTGGCCTCAGGGATGCGGACGATTTCTATGCGCGCAGATCCCTGGAGGTTTTCAGGATATTCGAGGAGGTGTTCGGCGGAAGCGCACGCTTCGTTCGCGTCCTGAGCGGCCAGGCGGTGAACACCTGGCGTGGCAAGCGCTTGCTGGACTATCCCGATATCGCCAGGCATGTGGATGCCTATGCCATCGCCCCCTATTTCGGCTACCAGCTAGCGGGCGGCCTCGATCCCAAGAACACCCCCATCGAGACGCTCATGGCCAAGCTTAATGAGAGCGTCGCCGAGACGCAGGGTGTCCTCCGCGCAAACACGACCTTGACCAGGAAGGCGGGCGTACAGTTGATCGCCTATGAGGCGGGGCAGCATGTGACCAACCCCGCCGGCCAGGACGGTTTCTGTGCCACCATCAACCGCCACCCCTTCATGGGTGATCTGTACCGGAAATATCTCGACGTCTGGTCACGGGAAACCGGCGGCGCCCTGATGGTGATGTTTGCCGATATGTCTAGCTATGGCCGCAGCGGCTGCTGGGGGTTGTCCGAATACTACGGCCAGGATCTCTCGGCGGCCCCCAAGCTCCGGGCCGTGCGTCAGTATCTGCGCAAGGCGGGTGGGCAACGGCGACCCGTTCGCGCCACGCCTTCCCTCGCCGACTAGCCGAGCATCTCCATGACCACCGCCCAGCATGTCCTATCCCTGCGCACGCGCGTGCTAAGCGCCGGGTCGTGGTCCATGGGGGGCTATGCTTTGAATCAGCTCATCCGTCTGGCGACCAATCTCGTCTTGACACGATTGCTGGTGCCGGAGGTCTTCGGGGTTATGGCCATCGCCAACATGCTCATCGTCGGCTTGAATCTGTTGTCGGATATCGGGCACCGCCAGAACATCATCCAGAGTAGTCGGGGGGGTGACCCGGCCTTCCTGAATACGGCATGGTCGGTGCAGATCCTGCGGGGAGGCGCGATCAGTGCTGTGACCCTGCTACTAAGTCTGGCCCTCGGTTTTGCCGCGCAACGAGGCTGGGTGTCCGCAGGCTCAGTCTATGCGGACCCAGTGTTGCCCCAGGTCATCGCTTTCCTGTCCCTCACCGCCTTGATCGCGGGGTTCGAGTCCACCAAGGTGTCGACCACCTATCGGGGCCTCGCGTTGCGGCAGGTGACGCTGCTGGAGGTTTACTGCCAGATCGCCGGGGCGGTCGTCACCTTTGCCTGGGCGTATGTGGATCGGTCGATCTGGGCCCTGGTCATGGGCGCCATCGCCGGCAACCTTGCCAAGGCCTTGCTAAGCCATCTCATCCTGCCTGGCCATGCCAATCGCTGGGGCTGGGAACCCGATGCCGTGCGGGAGCTGTTTCACTTCGGCAAATGGGTGTTCTTTTCCTCCCTGCTCGCTTTTCTTGTGAACAATGGTGATCGCTTGCTCCTCGGTGCCCTGGTGAGTCCGCAGGTGCTCGGCATCTACTCCATCGCCTTCCTGTTGATCAATTCGCTGCAGCTTGCCCTTGGGCGAGTTATCGCCGGCGTGGCCTACCCCACCTTGAGCGAGGTGGTGCGTGAACGCCCCCGGCAACTGAAAGAAACCTACTACAAACTGCGCGTCCCGCTGGACAGCGCCATGCTTCTGCTGGCGGGTTTCCTGTTGTTGGCCGGCGACGAAATCGTCGATCTGCTGTACGACCACCGCTACACCGATGCCGGATCCATGCTGCAGATTCTGTCGGTTACGTTGCTGGCGTTGCGCTACCAAGTCACCGACCAATACTTTCTTGCGCTCGGCAAGCCGCACCTGCTGACGATGTTGAATGTGATTCGCGCGGCCTCTCTTTACTTGCTCGTCCCGCTCGGCTTCCACTGGTTCGGATTTGACGGCGCTCTCGGGGGCATCGTGCTGAGCTATTTCGTCAGCATCCCTCTGTCGATATACCTCAAGGCGAAACAAGGGGTACTCGAGATCGGCAAGGAGTTCCTGCCGTTGCCTGTCTTTCTCGTCGGCGCCCTGCTAGGCAGTCTGCTGTCGGCCTTGGCGGCATAGGCTCGTCCTGGTCGAGTCGAACCAATGTTGATTCGCATAAGTGTGGTGATGTCATGAGCAGCATCCTTCTGGTCCTGCCCGTCCCTTACCGGCGTTTGAGCGGGGCGCTGCATATCGAGTCCCAGGCGGCGAACGGCCTGGATCGATGGGCCGAAAATTTCGATCAGGTGGTGGTGGCCTGCCCGGTCATCCCCGAGCCCGAAGTGGGCAAACGCTCGTCCTGGCAATGGGTCCATGAGAATACCCTGGCGCACAAGAGGAGAATCCGCCTGGTAGAACTACCTTGGGCGCGTTCCATGGGGACGTTTCTGTCCAGTCATGACAAGGTGCGGCGGCAACTTCGTCGTGAGATTCCGGGCTGTGACTATCTGCAATTCGCCATAGGCGGGCTGATCGGAGACTGGCCGAGCATCGCCGCTCTCGAGGCGCGCCGCATGGGCAGGATCTACTCCGTGTGGACGGATCGCGTGGAATCGGCCGTCGTCGGGATTACCGCGGCCCGGCGGCCGCCCTTGAAAAAACAGCTGTCACTGCTACATGGCTGGCTGCTGAAACACTATGAACATCACATCATCAGACATGCCCGGTTGGGCCTGTTCCACGGCGCGGAGACCTTTGCCGCCTATGCCGGCCTGCCCCGGCATGCCTTCCTGACCCATGACGTGCATACCAAAACGGACGACCTGATCTCCCGCCCAGAGTTCCACCAAAAAACCCTGGAGGCTTTGGATAGCGGTCTGCCCCTGAAGATTGGCTACGCCGGTCGGGCGACCGCGATGAAGGCCCCCCTCGATTGGTTGGGTGTGCTGGTCAGGCTCCAAGAGATGGGCGTGGAGTACGAGGCCGCTTGGCTAGGGGATGGGGAAATGCTCCCTGAGATGGAGGCGTTCATTGCACGCCATGACCTTTCGGGACGCATCAAGATGCCGGGCTTCGTTTCCGACCGGGGGCAAGTCCTGTCCTTTCTCCGTTCCCGCCACGTGCTGTTGTGTACCCATGTCACCCCGGAATCGCCGAGGATCATCCTTGAATCCCTCATCTGTGCCACGCCCGTTGCCGGCTATGCAAACGATTACGTGGCGGATGTCGTCGCGGCGGAAGACAGACGGCTGCTGGCTCCCCTGGGCGACATAGATCGGCTTGCCGCAATCATCGCCGGCCTGGCCCGTGACCGGCCGGCGCTTGCGGCTGCCATCGGCTCGGCCGGAAAGGCGGGAGAGTTGTTCAACGATGAGGCGGTGTTCCGCCATCGGGCCGATCTGATCAAGCAGTATTTGTAACAGACCGCCTGTATATCTCCGGCCCCGGCTCTGAAAGTTTAGGGCGCCTGTCCCCATCCACTTGAGGCCAGGGGACGCACAAGTGAGGAAGATCATGTCGACGACAATATTCTATCGACTGCAAAGGTATGGGAAATGCCTGTCCCTGGGGGCCATGCCTTCGATCGTTTACGTCCTGCAGGGCTTGCGCAAAAAGTACATAAAACCGCAAAAACCTTACGCCCTGTACAGCAAGGATGCCCGGTTTCCCGTCTTGTGCCGGCCGGACACCAGCGACCTCGATGTCTTCGACCAGATTTTCGTGGGCCTTGAATACCGTTGCCTGAACGATGCAACGGATGTGGGTTTGATCATCGACTGTGGCGCCAATGTTGGCTATTCATCCGCCTATCTCCTGAGTCGTTTCAAGGAGGCACGCGTCATCTCCATTGAGCCCGATCCGCTCAATTACACCCTTTTGAAGGAAAACCTGGCCCCCTACGGCGGCCGTTCCGAGGCCATTTGTTCCGCCGTGTGGTCCCACCCTGCCGGTCTCGTGCTCTCGGAAGAGACCTTCGGTAATGGCCGGGAATGGTCGCGCACAGTCAGGGAGGCGCGGGACGGGGAGATTCCCATGATGACTGCCATAGACATCGGCACCCTGCTGGCCCAATCCGGCCATGAGCGGATATCTATCCTAAAGGTCGACATCGAGGGTGCGGAGGCGGTGGTATTCGCCGCCAATTACGAGCACTGGATCGACAAGGTCGACAACTTGGTAATCGAATTGCACAGTGATGATTGCCGCTCGGCGTTCATGGCGGCGATCGCCAACCAGGGCTTTTTGCTATCCGAGTGTGACGAGCTGACCGTGTGCAAGCGCCAGCCCTGAGCAGAGTGGATACGAGCCCCAGGAACTGCGTGGTGACATCCCCAATGGGCCGCATCTGGATCATCATCGTCAACTACCGTACGCCCGGCTTGGCCATCGACTGCCTGCGCTCCATCTCCACGCAAGTGAGCGATCTGGGGGGCGGCAGGGTGGTTATGGTCGACAATGCCTCGGGGGATGGTTCGGTGGAGCAACTCGCCACCGCAATCCAGCGGGAGAACTGGACGGACTGGGTCGAGGTCCTGGCCAAGGAGCGCAACGGTGGCTTCGCCTACGGCAACAACGCCGGTATCCGCGTGGCCCTGGCCGCACTCAACCCGCCGGACCACCTACTGCTGCTCAATCCGGACACCGTTGTGCATCCCGGGGCGATCAGGGATCTGGTCGAATTCATGGCTACCCATCCGGATGCGGGCATTGCTGGCAGCCGGCTGGAAACCGCCGCGGGCGGGGTGGACTGTTCCGCCCACCGCATCCATTCTCCATTGAGCGAACTGGTTGGTAGCGCTCGCCTGGGCGTGTTGAGTCGGATGCTGCAACGCCATGGCGTATCCGAACCGCCCCGCCCCGAGGCCCATGCCTGCGACTGGGTATCCGGGGCGAGTCTGATGGTGCGCCGGACGGCCCTGGAAGCTATCGGCCCGATGGACGAGGGCTACTTCCTCTATTTCGAGGAGGTGGATTTCTGTTGGCGGGCCAGGCAGGCCGGCTGGCAGGTGTGGTACGTGCCGCAATCACGGGTGCTGCACCTTGAAGGCGCATCCACGGGGATCAAGCACGTGACCCGCCGCGCAGGGTACTGGTACGACTCGCGCCGGCGCTTCTTTGTCAAGCATTACGGGGTGGGTGGCCTGCTGCTTGCGGATGCCCTCTGGGGGCTGGGGCGGGCGACTTTCCTGCTGCGCTGTCTGCTCGGGCTGGGGGTGCGGGGCGATGACCTGGATCCCCACTGGTATAGCTGGGATCTTCTCTGGGGGGATCTGCGGGCGCTCCTGAGCGGTCAGGGGTGGCGCATTTCCGGTGCGGGGGGTGGCAAGTGAAAGCCGGCGTCGTGGTGATCGGCCGCAATGAGGGCGAGCGCCTGAGGTCATGTCTGGTGTCGGTGCAGGGCGTAGCAGCGTGGGTGGTATACGTGGATTCCGGCTCGACGGACGGTTCCGTCGCGTTGGCCCGCAATCTAGGCGTGGAGGTGGTGGAACTCGACATGGGCATCCCGTTCACCGCCGCCCGCGCCCGTAATGCGGGTTTCCAGCGCTTGCGCGAGCGTCGACCGGACTTGGCCTATGTCCAATTCGTGGATGGCGATTGCGAGTTGGCGGCGGGCTGGCTGGAAAAGGCGGCGGCCTGGCTGGACGACCGGCCCGATGTG
>JBGSHR010000418.1:0-5912 GCA_041752155.1 Thiobacillaceae bacterium
CGCCGGCGGCGCGGTGGATGCCGCCAGCAAGTTCGCCTCGACCTGTGCCATCTGCCATGGCGCCACCGGCGAGGGCATGGGCAAGACCCCCGGCCTGGTCCTGAGCAAGGAACAGATTCGTTCCAAACTCCTGGACTACCGCGCCGGAAAACAGATGGGGGATCAGACCGCCATCATGGCCCCGGCCGCCAAAAAACTGACGGACCAGGAGATCGACGCCCTGGCGACCTTCCTGGGGAGCTGACCCCACGGCGGGTTGCTGTGAACAAAAAGGCGGCCTTTTGGCCGCCTTTTTCGTTTGGCTGTCGGTTGAGTTTCATGCCGGGGTGGATGCGCGCTGCTTGATCCCTCCCGAGTTTGTCTCGGGAGGCCGGCTCAAATCCAGCCGCGCTGTTTCAGGTGGCGATACAGCCAATAGCAGCTGGCGAGGGTGCCGGCCAGGGTGAGGGGGTAGCCCCAGGTCCAGTCCAGTTCGGGCATGTTCTTGAAGTTCATGCCGTAGAGGCTGAACACCAGGGTGGGGATGGCCAGGATGGCGCCCCAGCCGGCCAGCTTTTGCACTGATTCGCTCTGCCGCATGGCGACAGTGGCCAGGGACAGCTGCATGGCGTCGGCGATCATCTCGCGCAGCCGGTCCAGGGTCTGGATCAGGCGCAGGGCGTGGTCTTCCACGTCGCGGTAGTAGGCGCGCAGTTCCTTGTCGACGATGTCGTGGTGCAGGCGGATCAGGTCGCCGCAGATCTCCGGCAGGGGCTGCACCACCGTCAGCAGGGAGAGGATGGCCCGCTTGGTCTCGAACAGGCGTTGCAGGTTTTCGCTGGAGAAGCCATCGGAAAAAAAGGCCGTCTCCAGTTCTTCGTAGCGGTTTTCGAGCTGGGTGGCGAGGGGGCGCAGGTCGTCGACGATGTGGTCCAGCAGGGTGTAGAGGGCCAGGCCGGGGCTGATGTCGCGCGACGAGTTGCTAAGCCGCTCCTGGACCTTGCCGTAACCGGGGCCGATGCCGTGGCGGATGATGCACAAGTAGTTGGGGCCGCAGAAGATATGGGTCTCGCCATACTCGATGGCGTTGTTCCACCAGCGCGCGGTGTGCAGGACGATGAACAAGCCGCCGGGGTAGTCCTCTACCTTGGGGCGCTGGTGGGCGGAGAGGGCGTCCTCCACCGCCAGTTCATGCAGGTTCAGTTCTTCCCGCAACAGGTCCAGGGTGGCCTTGTCCGGGTCTTGCAGTTCCAGCCAGGTCAGGCCTTCATTGTTGGCGAGGGCTACGCTGACCTCGCTCAGGGGGATGGGGCGTCGGTTCCCCCGTTGGATGACGTGGCAGCAGCTGGTGGCGGGCATGGCCGGGGTTTAGTGCAAGTCCGGCAAGAGATCTAGTCCTGGTAGAGCACCACGCCCGCCAGGGGCGGTAGTGAGATCACCAGGGATTGGGGGTAGCCCATCCAGGCCTGCTCCTCGCTCACCAGGCCGGCGCCGTTGCCCAGATTGGCGCCGCCGTAGAACGCGGAATCGCTGTTGAATATCTCGCGCCAGAAGCCGGCGGCGGGGGCGCCGATGCGGTAGGTCTCGCGCGGCACCGGGGTGAAGTTGAGGGCGACGATGACTGAACGTCCCTGCCGGTCCCGACGCTGGAAGGTGAGCACGGACTGGTCGGCGTCGTGGCAGTCGATCCAGGCGAAGCCCTCCATGTCGAAGTCCAGGTCGTGCAGGGGCGGCATGTTCCGGTACAGGCGGTTGAGGTCGCGCAGGCAGCGCTGCACGCCCTGGTGCCAGTCGATTTCCAGCAGGCTCCAGTCCAGCCCCTGATCCTCGGACCATTCCCGGCCATGGCCGAATTCGTTGCCCATGAAGTTGAGTTTCTTGCCCGGCGCCGTGAGCTGGTAGGTCAGCAGCAGGCGCAGGTTGGCGAACTTCTGCCAGGCGTCGCCGGGCATCTTGCCCAGCAGCGAGCCTTTGCCGTGCACCACCTCGTCGTGGGAGAAGGGCAGGACGAAGTTCTCGGAATAGGCGTAGAGCTGGCCGAAGGTGAGGTTGTTGTGGTGATAACGGCGATACACCGGGTTTTGCTGGATGTAGGCCAGGGTGTCGTTCATCCAGCCCATGTTCCATTTCATGGAGAAGCCCAGGCCGCCGAGATGGACCGGGCGCGACACCATGGGCCAGGCGGTGGATTCCTCGGCGATGGTCAGCGCCCCGGGGAAGCGCTCGTGCACCATGGTATTGAGTTCACGCAGGAAGTCGATGGCGTCCAGGTTCTCGCGTCCGCCGTACTTGTTGGGCAGCCATTCGCCGTGCTTGCGCGAGTAGTCCAGGTAGAGGATGGAGGCCACCGCGTCCACGCGCAGGCCGTCCAGGTGGAACTCGGACAGCCAGTAATGGGCGGAGGCGAGCAGGAAGCCCTTCACCTCGGGACGGCCGTAGTTGAATACGTGGGTGCCCCATTCCTGGTGCACCCCCAGGCGCGGGTCCTCGTGCTCGAACAGGGCGGTGCCGTCGTAGCGGGCCAGGGCCCAGGCGTCCATGGGGAAATGGCCCGGCACCCAGTCCAGGATCACGCCCAGGCCGGCCTGATGGCAGGCGTCGACGAAGAAGCGGAAGTCGTCGGCGTCGCCGTGGCGTGAGGTGGGGGCGAAATAGCCGGTGGTCTGGTAGCCCCAGGAGGCGTCCAGGGGGTGCTCTGTGATGGGCAGCAGTTCCAGGTGGGTGTAGCCCAGATCGGTGACGTAGGGGATCAGCTCTTCGGCCAGTTCGCGCCAGTTGTAGAAGCGTCCGTCCGGGTGGCGGCGCCAGGAACCGGCGTGCATCTCGTAGATGTTCATGGCGGCGTGGAGCCAGTCCAGCTTGCCCCGGGACTCCAGCCACGCCTGGTCCTGCCAGGTGTGGGCGGTGGGCGTCGGCACCTTGGCGGCGGTGCTGGGGCGCATCTCGAACTGCTGGGCGAAGGGGTCGGTCTTGACCATGATGGCGCCGCTGGCGCGGTTGCGGATCTCGAACTTGTACAGATCCCCGGCATGCAGGCCGGGAATGAACAGTTCCCAGATGCCGGAACCGCCCCGGGCGCGCATGGCGTGAACCCGGCCATCCCAGTTGTTGAAGCTGCCCACCACCGAGACCCGCTCGGCATTGGGGGCCCATACCGCGAAGCGCACGCCCTCCACGCCGTCCACGTTCGCCGGGTGGCCGCCCAGGGTGCGCCAGGCCTCCAACAGCCGGCCCTCGTTGAACAGGTACATCTCCTGATCGGCGAGCTGGGGCGCGAAGGCATAGGGATCGACGATTTCGAAGCGCTGGCCGCCTTCTTCGATGGCCAGGCGCCAAGGATGGGCTGGGGCGCTGGCGCCGCGCCACTCGAACAGGCCGCGCGGATCAGTCTTGACCAGACTCACGTTGCCCTTGGGCAGAATCAGGGCAACACTGCTTGCCTCCGGACGGAGGACGCGCAACACGTGGCCTTCCGGCGCGTGGTGCAGGCCCAGCAGGGCGAAGGGGTCGTGATGGCGGGCGGTGAGTAGGCGTTCCAGGGATTGGGGCATGGAATTGATCTTAGACAATAAGTTTGATCCGGGGTGAGGCAAGAATAACGCCTCGCCGTGACAATGGCTTCATCAAAGTTTCATGGATGCCAGCGAGGCTTAAGTCATCCTGACAATGGTTTTTTAGGATATGGCTATCAGTTATTATCTTAAATATTAATTCGTACATCTTTGAAGGAAAAAAGGGTGGCCAAGGAAGCTCCGCGTTTTGTCAGTCTGCTCACCAAGAATACCGTGGCCCTGATCCTGGCCGGAGGGCGCGGTAGTCGTCTGAAACAACTCACCAACTGGCGCGCCAAGCCGGGCGTGCCTTTCGGCGGCAAGTTCCGCATCATCGACTTCCCCCTCTCCAACTGCATGAATTCGGGTATCCGGCGCATCGGCGTGGTGACCCAATACAAGGCCCACAGCCTGATCAAGCATGTGCAGCGCGGCTGGGGCTTCCTGCGTGGCGAATTCAACGAATTCGTCGAGCTGCTGCCCGCCCAGCAGCGGGTGGACGAGGACACCTGGTACAAGGGCACCGCCGACGCGGTGTATCAGAACCTGGACATCCTGCGCGTCTACAAGCCGGAATACGTGGTCATTCTGGCCGGCGATCACGTCTACAAGATGGACTACGGCGAAATGATCGCCAACCATGTGCGCAACGAGGCGGACATGACCGTGGCCTGCATCGAGGTGCCGCTCAAAGAGGCCTCCGCCTTCGGCGTCATGGGCGTGAACGAGGAGAACCGGGTCGTTTCCTTCCTGGAAAAACCCGAAAATCCGCCTTCCGTGCCCGGCAATCCCGACATGGCCCTGTGCTCCATGGGGGTCTATGTATTCAACGCCAGCTTCCTGTTCGAACAACTGGTGCGCGACGCGGACGATCCCCATTCCGAGCACGACTTCGGCAAGAACATCATTCCCCATCTGATCCAGGCCGGTTACCGGATCTACTCCCACAGCTTCAACGATAGCTGCGTCCATGGCGAGGACGAGCCGCCCTACTGGCGCGATGTGGGTACCGTGGAGGCCTACTGGGAAGCCAACCTGGACCTGGCCAGCATCACGCCGGACCTCAATCTCTATGACAAGACCTGGCCGATCTGGACTTATCAGGAGCAGTTGCCGCCAGCCAAGTTCGTGTTCGACGAGGAGCATCGCCGGGGCAAGGCGGTGGACTCCATGGTGTCCGGCGGCTGCATCATCAGCGGCGCCACGGTGCGGCGCTGCGTGCTGTTCTCCAATGTGTACGTGAAGGAAGGCGCCTACCTGGAAGAGGCGGTGGTGCTGCCCGACGTGCGCATCGGCGCCGGCGCTATCCTCAAGCGCGTGGTCATCGACAAGGGCTGCATCATCCCGCCGGGCATGAGCATCGGCGTCGACCGCGCGGAAGACGAAAAACTCTTCCACGTCACCGAGAAGGGCGTGACGCTGGTGACTCCGGAAATGCTCGGCCAGGCCTTCCATCACTTCAGGTAAGGCGGTGAACGGCCGGCGCCAAGCGGTAAACTAGCGGCCCATCACGCCGGGTTTACCGTTCTCCGCTCTCCATGCTCAATTTCATCCTCTGCTGGCACTTTCATCAGCCCGACTACCGCGATGCCGATGGGCAATATCAGCTGCCCTGGACCTACCTCCACGCCAGCAAGGACTACGCCGACATGGCGGCCCATCTGGAGGCGGCCCCCAACCTGTGTTGCGTGGTGAACTTCGTGCCCACCCTGGTGGAGCAGCTGGACGATTACGCCGAGCAGTTCCGCAGCGGCGAGATCCGCGACCCCTTGCTGGCGAGCCTGGTGGATGGCGGGCTCGAACGCCTGTCCGCCCAGGCCAAGCGGCAACTGGTGGAACAGTGCTTCAAGGTCAACCTGCCCACCATGCTGGAACCGTTTCCCGCCTATCGCCGCCTCCACGCCTTGTGGAAGGCCGTGGAGGAGGGCGGCGAGGGTGTGGTGCAGTATCTTTCCGGGCAATACCTGGCGGACCTGGTGACCTGGTATCACCTGGCCTGGACCGGCGAGACCGTGCGGCGCGCCGAGCCTTTTCTGCTGCGCCTGATGGAAAAGGGCGAGGGATTCACCGTCCAGGAGCGCCAAGCCCTGTTCGCTCTCTACGGCAAAGTCGTCGCCGGCATCCTGCCCCGCTACCGCGCCTTGGCGGATCGCGGCCAGATCGAGCTGTCCACCACGCCCCACAGTCATCCCATCCTGCCCCTGCTGCTGGATTTTCAGAGCGGGCGCGAGGCGCGTCCCGATTTGCCCCTGCCCGTATCCCCCACCTACCCCGGCGGCAAGGCGCGCGCCCTTGCACATGTCGAGGCCGCCATTGCCAGCCATGAAGCCCATTTCGGCCATGCGCCCGCGGGGTTCTGGCCCGCCGAGGGTGGGGTTTCCG
>JBGSHR010000419.1:0-3604 GCA_041752155.1 Thiobacillaceae bacterium
CGTTGGCGCTGGCCGAGCCGTTCCAGGACCAGGTCAGCCCTGCGCGCCAGAAAGGTTTCGGTCGTGGCGCTTTCCCCGACCACCGAGGCGGCCGCACGGGTGGCCCAGGCCCTGTCCTGCTCAGGCCAAAGGTGGCGTTCACGGTCCTCGATTTCGATGGCGCGCACGGCCAGCACGGCAAGTGCGGCGGACTCCTGCATGGCGCTATCCCTCGCTTCAATGTAGTTATCAGTACGACAGTGTACCCGCTCGAATGCGGACGGGCATTCGCGCATGATGCGCCTGTGGCCGCAAGATTTTCTGTTCTCCTGGCACCGGGCAGACCGTAAAATAGGCCCCCTTCGCTTTTTCAAAACCGAGCCCGTCATGTTTACCGGCATTATCCAGGCCGTAGGCCATATCCATTCCCTGACCGAAAAGGGCGGCGGCGACGCGCGCGTCAGCATTGCCGGCGGCGGTCTCAGCCTGACCGACGTTGCCCTCGGCGATTCGATCGCCTGCAATGGAGTCTGTCTGACCGTGGTCGAGCACACCGCCGAGCATTTCTCCGTCGACGTCTCGCAGGAAACCTTCAACTGCACCATCGGCTTTACACCGGGCGACGCGGTAAACCTGGAAAAGGCCCTGCGGGTGTCCGACCATCTGGGCGGCCACATCGTCTCCGGGCACGTCGACGGGGTCGGTGAAGTGCTGCATTTCGCGCCGGTCTCGGCGGCCGACAAGGACGCCAGTTGGCGCCTCGACATCCGTGCCCCCGGCACCCTGGGCCGCTACATGGCGGTGAAGGGTTCGGTGGCGGTGAACGGTGTTTCGCTGACCGTGAACACCGTGCACGGCAACGATTTCTCCATCAACCTGATCCCGCACACCCTGGAAAACACCATGTTGCGGCATCTCAAGCTGGGTTCGAAAGTGAACCTGGAGGCCGACATGCTGGCACGCTACGCCGAACGCCTGCTGGCCTATACGCAAGAAACGGACAAAGATTAACCATGACCCTGGCAAGCACCCAAGAAATCGTCGCCGAGCTGAAGGCCGGCCGCATGGTCATCCTGGTCGACGAGGAAGACCGCGAGAACGAGGGCGACCTGGTCATGGCCGCCGAGCATGTCACCCCGGAAGCGATCAACTTCATGGCCAAGCACGGCCGTGGCCTGATCTGCCTGACCCTGACCGACGACCGCTGTCGGCAGTTAGGCCTGAAGCAGATGGTGAGCGACAACCAGACCCCGCATGGCACCGCCTTCACCGTTTCCATTGAGGCGGCAGAGGGCGTGACGACCGGGATTTCCGCAGCCGACCGCGCGGTCACCATCCTGGCCGCCGTGGCCAAGCAGGCGAAACCGACCGACATCATCCAGCCCGGCCACATCTTCCCCTTGCGCGCCCAGGAAGGCGGCGTGCTGGTGCGCGCCGGCCATACCGAGGCGGGCTGCGATCTGGTGGCCATGGCCGGTCTGGTGCCCGCCTCGGTGATCTGCGAAATCCTCAAGGAAGACGGCACCATGGCGCGCCTGCCGGACTTGCTGGAATTCAGCAAGGAACACGGCCTCAAGATCGGCGCCATCGCCGACCTGATCCACTACCGCGCCGCCAACGAGCGTCTGGTGGAACGCGCCGGCGAACGCAGTATCGAGACCCCCTACGGCGTGTTCCAGATGGTGGTGTATCGCGACAAGATCAGCCGCGCCACCCATCTGGCCCTCACCAAGGGCGAGATCCGCGCCGACCGGGAAACCCTGGTACGGGTGCACGAGCCGGTGTCCCTCATCGACGTGCTGGATGCCGGGGCCGCCGGCCATGCCTATTCCGTGCCCGCCGCCCTCAAGCTCATCGCCGAGGCGGGCCAGGGTGCCATGGTGCTACTGCATCGCCCGGAATCCGCCGACGACCTGGCCGCCCGCGCCCTGCCGGCGGAAGCTACGCCGCTCGTCCGCAAGTTCGACCTGCGCAACTACGGCACCGGCGCCCAGATCCTGCGCGACCTGGGCGTGGGCAAGATGAAACTCCTCGCCACCCCCCGCAAGATGCCGGCCATGGACGGCTTCGGCCTGGAAGTGACCGGCTATCTGGAACAAGGAAACTGACATGGCCCGCTATCACAACATCCTCGAATTCGAACCCAACATGAGCGGCGCCGGCCTGCGCGTGGGCATCGCCATGAGCCGCTTCAACCAGGACGTGTGCGAAGGCCTGCTGTCCGCCGCCGTCTCGGCCCTGATCAAGGCCGGCGTCAAGGAAGCCGACATGGTCATCGCCACTGTGGCCGGTGCCCTGGAGTTGCCCCTGACCCTGAAGGCCATGGCCCAGTCTGGCAAGTTTGACGCCCTGGTGGCCCTGGGCGCCGTGATCCGCGGCGACACCTACCACTTCGAGATCGTCTCCAACGAGATGGCCAGCGGCATCATGCGCATCACCCTGGATACCGGCGTGCCCATCGCCAACGGCGTGCTCACCACCGATACCGATCACCAGGCCACCTCGCGCATGTCGGAAAAGGGCCGCGATGCCGCCCTCACCGCCCTCGAGATGGTCAATCTGCTGAAGGCCCTATGACCGCGCAGCCCTCATCGTCCGGCAAAGGCAAAAAGACCGGACGCGGCAGCCGCCAGATTTCCCGCGAGTTGGTGCTGCGCTCCCTCTATGCCTGGCAGGCGTCCAAGGCCGACCTGGCGGCCCTGCTGGTGCATGCCGAAGAGGAAGAGGACTACGGCGAGGCCAATCTCGGCCTGTTCAAGGAACTGCTGGAAGGCATCCTGAAGACATCAGCCGAGCTGGATGCCGCTCTGGCCCCCCATCTGGACCGCGCCGTCTCCGAGCTGTCCCCGGTGGAACACGCGGCCTTGCTGGTCGGTGCCTACGAACTCAGCCACAGTCTGAATGTGCCCTACAAGGTGGCCATCAACGAGGCGGTGAACCTGGCCAAGAAATACGGCGGCACCGACGGCCACAAGTTCGTCAATGGTGTGTTGGACAAGCTGGCCAAGGTGACGCGCCGAGCCGAGATCGAAGCCGCCGGCCGGTGAGTCGTAATCGCTAGACGGCAGGGCATCACCGGTCTCGCTTCGCACAGCCCATGTCCTCCGAATTCGATCTGATCGCCCGTTTCTTTACTCGGCCCGCGCCTGGTGCCCGGCTGGGGGTGGGCGACGATGCCGCGCTCCTGGCCCCTTCTGCCGGCATGGAACTGGCCGTGTCCACGGACATGCTGGTGGCCGGGCAGCATTTCTTCGCCGATGCCGATCCCTATTTCCTGGGACGGAAGACCCTGGCGGTGAACCTCTCCGACCTGGCGGCCATGGGCGCTCTGCCGCGTTGGGCCACTCTGGCGCTGGCCCTGCCCGAGGCAGACGCAGCCTGGCTGGAACGCTTCAGTGGGGGCTGGTTCGACCTGGCGCGGCGCTTCCAGGTGGATCTGGTGGGCGGGGACACGACCAAGGGCCCCTTGACCCTGAGTGTCACCATCCTCGGCGAAGTAGAGGCCGGACGCGCCCTGCGCCGGGATGGCGCGCAGCCGGGGGACGACATCTGGGTCTCGGGTGAGCTCGGTGGCGCGGCCTTGGGTTTGCGCCATCTCCAGGGGCGGGCGGCATTGCCGGCGCCG
>JBGSHR010000420.1:0-5925 GCA_041752155.1 Thiobacillaceae bacterium
GCGGATCTTGGTTTCGGTGCCGCGCGCGGCCTCTTCCAGGGAGATTTCCAGGTTGTAGCGCAGGTCGGCGCCGCGATAGACGTGGGAACGCCGCCCGCCGGCGCCAGCGCCGCCGAAGACATCGCCGAAGATATCCGAGAAGGCATCGGCGAAGTCGCGGAAGTTGCCGGAGCCGGCGCCGCCGGCCATGGACGGGTCCACGCCGGCATGGCCGTACTGGTCGTAGGCCGCGCGCTTGTTGCCGTCGGAGAGCATCTCGTAGGCCTCCTTGGCCTCCTTGAATTTCTCTTCCGACGCCTTGTCCCCGGTATTGCGGTCCGGGTGATGCTTCATGGCGGCCTTTTTGAAGGCCTTCTTGATCTCTTCGTCCGTGGCGCTCTTGGCGACGCCGAGGACTTCGTAGTAGTCGCGTTTTGTCATGAGTGAGGGTCAGGCGTTACCGTGAAACATCCGTAGCCCGGAGGAGCAACGCGAGTCCGGGGAAGCGCGCAGGCCATCCCCGGACTCACTGACGTTCCTCCAGGCTACCCGGAACTTCGTAATGGTTGCGTTTTGACATGATGGTGAACGGGAAGCGGAAAAGGCAAAAGCGGCGAGCGGCTTGCACCGCTCACCGCCGACAGTTTGCCGCTTACTTGTCTTTCACTTCCTCGAACTCCGCATCCACCACGTCGTCGTCGGCCTTCTTGGCGCCGGTATCGGCCGCCTCGGCGCCAGGCTGGGCCGCCTGATCCTGGGCATACATCTGCTCGGAAAGCTTGTGGCTGGCCTCGGCCAAGGCCTGGGTCTTGGCCTCGATGTCGGCCTTGTCGCCGGCCTTCATGGCCACTTCAGCCTCGGCCATGGCGGCCTCGATCTTGCCCTTCTCGTCTTCCGTGACCTTGTCGCCGTAGTCCTTCAGGGCCTTCTTCACCGAGTGGATCATGGCGTCGCACTGGTTGCGGACGGAGGCCAGCTCAAATGCCTTGTGATCTTCTTCGGCGTTGAGCTCGGCGTCCTGCACCATCTTCTTGATCTCTTCCTCGGACAGGCCGGAGTTGGCCTTGATGGTGATCTTGGCCTCCTTGCCGGTGCCCTTGTCCTTGGCGGAAACGTGCAGGATGCCGTTGGCGTCGATGTCGAAGGTGACCTCGATCTGGGGCAGGCCGCGCGGCGCCGGCGGGATGTCGGACAGGTTGAACTGGCCCAGGCTCTTGTTGCCGGAGGCCATCTCGCGCTCGCCTTGCAGCACGTGGATGGTCACCGCGTTCTGGTTGTCGTCGGCGGTGGAGAACACCTGGGCTGCCCGGGTGGGGATGGTGGTGTTCTTGGGGATGAGCTTGGTCATCACGCTGCCCAGGGTTTCGATGCCCAGGGACAGGGGGGTGACGTCCAGCAGCAGCACGTCCTTCACCTCGCCCTGCAGCACGCCGCCCTGGATGGCGGCGCCGACGGCCACGGCCTCGTCCGGGTTCACGTCCTTGCGCGGGTCCTTGCCGAAGAATTCCTTCACCAGTTCCTGCACCTTGGGCATGCGCGTCATGCCGCCCACCAGGATCACGTCGGCGATGTCGGAGACCTTCACGCCGGCGTCCTTGATGGCGATCTTGCAGGGCTCGATGGTGCGCTTGACCAGCTCTTCCACCAGGGATTCGAACTTGGCGCGGGTGATCTTCATCACCAGGTGCTTCGGGCCAGACGCGTCGGCGGTGATGTAGGGCAGGTTGATCTCGGTCTGCTGGCCGGCGGACAACTCGATCTTGGCCTTCTCGGCGGCCTCTTTCAGGCGTTGCAGGGCCAGCACGTCGGCCTTCAGGTTGACGCCCTGCTCCTTCTTGAACTCGTCGATGATGTAGTCGATCAGGCGCTGGTCGAAGTCCTCGCCGCCCAGGAAGGTGTCGCCGTTGGTGGACAGCACTTCGAACTGGTGCTCGCCGTCGATCTCGGCGATTTCGATGATGGAGATGTCGAAGGTGCCGCCGCCCAGGTCATACACGGCGATCTTGCGGTCGCCTTCCTGCTTGTCCATGCCGAAGGCCAGGGCCGCCGCGGTGGGCTCGTTGATGATGCGCTTCACCTCCAGACCGGCGATGCGGCCGGCGTCCTTGGTGGCCTGGCGCTGGGAGTCGTTGACGTAGGCCGGCACGGTGATGACCGCCTCGGTAACTTCCTCGCCCAGGTAGTCCTCGGCGGTCTTCTTCATCTTGCGCAGCACTTCGGCGGAGATCTGGGGCGGCGCCATCTTCTTGTCGCGCACTTCCACCCAGGCGTCGCCGTTGTCGGCTTGCAGAATCTTGTAGGGCATCAGGTCGATGTCCTTCTGCACTTCCTTTTCCTGGAAGCGGCGGCCGATCAGACGCTTGATGGCATACAGGGTGTTCTTCGGGTTGGTCACCGCCTGGCGCTTGGCCGGGGCGCCGCACAGGATTTCACCATCCTCGGCGTAAGCGACGATGGAAGGGGTGGTGCGCGCACCCTCCGCGTTTTCGATGACCTTGGGCTTGCCGCTCTCCATGATGGCTACGCAGGAGTTGGTGGTGCCCAGGTCGATACCGATGATCTTGCCCATTGTTGTCGTCCTCTAAATGAATTGAATCGCTGGATTAACCAGGCTGTGATGGCGATATGGGATTGTTGTGTCTTGTTTCAAGCCCCGCCGCCGCAAGTCACTGGTCTCAGGCTTTGGGTTTGGCCACGGTCACCATGGCCGGACGGATGACCCGCTCGTTGAGGAAATAGCCCTTCTGCAGCACCGCGGCCACGCTGTTGGCTTCCGTCCCCTCGGGCGCATCCACCATGGCGATGGCCTGGTGGGCATTGGGGTCGAACTTCTCGCCCAGGGGATAGATCTCGCGCACGGCATGCTTCTCGAACACCCCGGCCAGTTGCTTGAGGGTGAGTTCCACCCCGCTCTTGATGCTCTCCAGCGTGGCGCCGTCGGCTGTGGCCAGGGCGGCCTCCAGGCTGTCCTTCACGCTCAGCAGGTCGCCGGCGAACTTCTCCAGGGCGAACTTGCGCGCCTTGTCGATATCGTCCAGCGCCCGGCGCCGGGCATTCTCCGCATCCGCCTTGGCGCGCAGCCAGGCATCGTGATGTTCCTGGGCGTTCAACTCGGCCTGGCGCAGCAGTTCTGCCATGCTCGGCGTGGTTTCCTTTTCGCCATGGCCGGGGTTCGTGGCCCCATCGGCGGGGGCGGTGTTTGCATCTTCTTGGATCTGTTGTTTGTCGGACATGTCTCAATGCTCTTCTCTAAAAACCTGTGTGTTAGTGGGGGCGTAGCCGCCTATTTCAAGAGATGTCTCCAGACGGGTTAATCAAGCGCGGGCAAATGGGGAATAATTGCGCCATTCCCCATCCCTGGAGCGTGCCCTTGTCTTCCGAAAATCTGGTCGAGATCGAGGACTTGCGCTTTGCCTATGGCGAGCGCGAGATCCTCAAGGGCATCAGCCTGAATATCCCGCGCGGCAAGGTGGTGGCGGTATTGGGCTCCAGCGGCTGCGGCAAGACCACCTTGCTGCGCCTCATCGGCGGCCAGCTTCAACCGGCCGGCGGCCACGTCAAGGTGGCTGGCCAGGTGGTGCATGAGCTGAGCCAGGACGAGCTGTACCACCTGCGCCGCAAGATGGGCATGATGTTCCAGGCCGGCGGCCTGTTCAGCGATCTTTCCGTGTTCGACAACGTGGCCTTCCCCATGCGCGAACACACCGATCTGCCGGAAGAAATGATCCGCGATCTGGTCTTGATGAAACTGGACGCGGTGGGCCTGCGCGGCGCCCACAAATTGATGACCGGCGAGCTTTCCGGCGGCATGGCCCGGCGCGTGGCCCTGGCCCGGGCCATGGCCCTGGACCCCATGCTGATGATGTACGACGAACCCTTCGCCGGCCTCGACCCCATCTCCCTGGACATCATCGCCAACATCATCCGGCGCCTGAACGACGCCCTGGGCCTGACTTCCATCGTCGTGACCTACGATATCGCCGAGTCCCTGAAGATCGTCGACTACGTCTATTTCATCGACGACGGCTTGCTGATGGCGGCGGGCCCGGCCAAGGAAATGCTGGAATCGGACCACCCCTTCGTGCATCAGTTCGTGCATGGCGAAGAGGACGGGCCGGTGCGCTTCCACTACCCGGCCCGGGATCTGAAACAGGATCTGGCACTGGAGCGCGCTCCCGGCATCGCCGGCAAGTAACCGGCCCCGACTACCGTGGCGTGGCGCTCAGGCCTTTCTGACCTCGCCCGCCAGCCAGGCGTCGATCAGGGGCTGGAGTTCGGCGAAAGAGCGATAGCCGTCGGTCAGCAGGCTCATGCCTTCGCCATCCTGGGCCACCAGGGTGGGAAACCCCCGCACCCCCACCTGGCGCGACATGTGGAAATGCTTCTGGGTCTTTTCCCGCAGGGCGTTGGACGCGAAGCGGGCCAGGAAGGCCGCCGCCTCGATCTCCTGCCCTTCCGCCAGATCCGCCAGCACCTGGGGGTGGGTCACATCCCGCCCCTCTCCATAAAAAGCCGCCTGGACCGATTTGAAATAAGCGAAGGTGGCCTCCGGCCTCAGCTCCCCCACCGTCACCACGGCCCGGCTGGGCGGTTCCGTGTCGTAGACGAAACCCTCAGGCAGCGCGCCTTCGAACAGGAAGGACTGGGCGCTGCGTTCCTGCACCTCATGCCAATGGCCCAGCAGTTCTTCCCGGAAACTGGCGCTCACCGGCTCCGTCGTCCCGGGGCGCAAGCCACCCAGCATCAGCGCCACCTTGAGGCGGTCGCGATACTGCTCGCGGATGGCGGTGATCACCGGGGTGAAGCCCCAACACCAGGAACACATGGGATCGGCGAAATACCAGAGGATGAAGGCTTGTTGGTCCTTGCTTGGGGCGGGACTAGTCTGCTGATTCACCGGATATCCTTCTGTTTCCTGGCGTCCCCGCCGCCACCAGGGCCAGCTTGTGCTCGCGCGCCAGCCGTTTCAGTTCCGCTTCCCGCGACGTGGCGCGGGAACGATCATCCGCCGGCTCCGTGTACACCAATTCCACCGGCCGGCGACTGCGGGTATAGCGCGCGCCCAGGGTGCCGGCATTGTGTTCCGCCAGGCGGCGCAGGGGATCGGTGGTGATGCCGGTATACAAGCTACCGTCGGCGCAGCGCAGCATGTAGACGAACCAGGCGGGCGGCAGAGATGCCGGCATCTGCACATCGTGTTCCATACCTGATTCCACTGATCCTACTGGCCGGTCTCGTACAGGGAAGGCGTGACTCCGGCGTGGGCCAGGTATTCGCGCAGATGCTTGATGGCCGCGCGGTCCAGGACGTTGCTGTGGTGGGGCCGATGCAGGATGCCTTCGAACCCGTTCAGCACCACCCTGATTCGCGCTCCGGTGAGGGGTTCCACCGCCGCATCCAGGTGGGTCAGAAGGGATTCCACCTCGCGCCAGTGGATGTTGCCGCTGATGGGATCATGAAAAATTGTGCGAATCAGTTGTTCGTGTTTATGGCTCATGGCTGGCTCCATCCATCGCTAGACCAGGGGGATCGCAAGATATGAGAACAGGCCAAAAAGCCCCGATCCCGCGCGATCCATTGGTCATCGCCATTTTGAGCTTTCGTCCAGGCAATGTCACGGCTTGCGGCCAGGCGATGGGCTGCCGGGGCAGGCCCCAGGCCGCGACGGCGCTTGTATGCTTTAATAATCCGCTGTCGAACAGGCCGCCGCTTGACCTGTTCTTTTACACATGTGATTTTCAGGAAAACCCATCGACATCATGTCTCATCCCGACCTCGCCAGCCGTATCCATGCCGACGTGGAACGAGCCCTCGCGGAAGACCTTGGCCCGGGCGACCTCACCGCCCAGCTGATCCCGGCCAGCGCCCGCGCCCGCGCCCGGGTCATCACCCGGGAAGACGCCGTGTTGTGCGGCTGCGCCTGGTTCGAGGCCTGCTTCACCGCCC
>JBGSHR010000421.1:0-5253 GCA_041752155.1 Thiobacillaceae bacterium
GGCCGGGGAACGCTTCGGCGTGCGCAACTCCGGCGCCCTGGCGGTGGTGGAAGGCGCTGGCGAGCACTGCTGCGAATACATGACCGGCGGTTGCGTCATCGTCCTGGGCGACACCGGCCTCAACCTGGGGGCCGGCATGACCGGCGGCTTCGCCCTGGTGTACGACGAGTCCGGCCAGTTCCCCGACCGCTACAACAACGAGCTGGTGGATATCAACCGCATCAACGACGAGAAGACCGGCGAGCACCGCGCCTTCCTGCGTGAGAAGCTGGAGAAGCATGTGCGCTACACCGGCTCGGCCCGGGCCCGCGCTATGCTGGAACACTTCGACGATGCGGTGAACCGTTTCTGGCTGGTGAAATCCAAAGCCCTGACGCTCGATAGCCTGTTAAAGGACTGATGAAATGTCCGACGTCTTTCAATTCCTGAACATCCCGCGCCGGGACGGCGCCAAGACCCCGGCCGAGGTGCGCCGCGTCCAGTTTCGCGAGATCTACGCGCCCATGGACGCCGACCAGGCCAAGGAGCAGTCCGGCCGTTGCTTGGCCTGCGGCAACCCCTACTGCGAGTGGAAGTGCCCGGTGCACAACTACATCCCCAACTGGCTCAAGCTGGTGGAGGAGGGGCGCTTGTTCGAGGCCGCCGAGCTGTCCCACCAGACCAATTCCCTGCCCGAGGTATGCGGCCGGGTCTGCCCCCAGGACCGTTTGTGCGAAGGCGCCTGCACCTTGAACCAGGTGAGCGCCGGCGCCGTCACCATCGGCGGCATCGAGAAATACATCTCCGAAACCGCCTTCGCCCAGGGCTGGCGCCCGGATCTGTCCAAGGTGGTGGCCACCGGCAAGAAGGCCGCCATCATCGGCGCCGGGCCGGCGGGCCTGGCCTGCGCCGACGTGCTGGCGCGCAACGGCGTGAAGGCCGTGGTGTTCGACCGCTATGAGGAGATCGGCGGCCTGCTCACCTTCGGCATCCCGGAATTCAAGATGGAAAAGACCGTCATGACCCGCCGGCGCGAGATCTTCACCGGCATGGGCATCGAATTCCGCCTCAACATGGAAGTGGGCAAGGACGTGCTTTTTGCCGACCTGCTCGCCGAGTACGACGCCGTGTTCCTGGGCATGGGCACCTACACCTACATGCAGGGCGGCTTCCCCGGCGAGGATCTGCCCGGCGTCATGCCGGCCCTGCCCTTCCTCATCTCCAACGCCAAGAAGTGCCTGGGCATGCTCAAACCCGGCGAGTCCTTCGAGGACATGAAGGATCTACGCGTGGTGGTGCTGGGCGGCGGCGACACCGCCATGGACTGCAACCGCACCTCCATCCGCCAGGGCGCCGCCAGCGTCACCTGCGCCTACCGCCGGGACGAGGCCAACATGCCCGGCTCCAAGCGGGAAGTGGCCAACGCCAAGGAAGAGGGCGTCCAGTTCCTGTGGAACCGCCAGCCCGTGGCCATCGTCGGCGACGGCAAGGTGGAAGGCATCAAGCTGGTCACCACCGAGCTGGGCGCCCCCGATGCCCGCGGCCGCCGCACCCCGGTGGTGGTGGAAGGCAGTGAGGAGATCATCCCCTGCGACCGGGTGCTGGTGGCCTTCGGCTTCCGCCCCAACCCGCAACCCTGGTTTGCCGAACACGGCATCACCACCGACCCGGGTGGCCGGGTCATCGCCAAGGGCCAGCAGCATACCTACCAGACCGCCAACCCGAAGATCTTCGCCGGCGGCGACATGGTGCGCGGCTCCGACCTGGTGGTCACCGCCGTGTGGGAAGGCCGGGAAGCGGCCAACGGCATCCTGGAGTATCTGGACCTGGCGTAAGCCCGTGCACCCAGTAAAAAAGCCGGCTTAATGCCGGCTTTTTTGTTCGCCACCGTGCCTTCCCCATTTCGCCCGCTTGTGGCCGGAAATGGAAAAAGTGGCGGGACATTCCCGCCACACTGCGATCAATTACCCTGCATCGCCGCCACTAGTCAACGCGGCGCACCTCGATCTGGGCAACCGGATTGCGCCAGTCGTGTTGGGCCGGGTCCAAACCGGCGCCGCCGCCGTGAATGCCGGCATGCACGTGGACATAGCCTTCCGGATCGGCGGGGTTGTGGATGCCATCGCCGCAGGGAGGGCCGGGGATGAAGGCGCAGTCTTGCGAGTTGGTCTCGGTGCCGGCGTCATAAGCCTCGGCCATGACGGTCACCGAACCGCGTAGCGGCGCGGGAATCCCTCGCGCCGCCATGAAGCCGTCGTTGCTGGTCACCAGCATGGCGCCCAGCGAGATTTCCGGAAACGCGCCCCGCGTCTGGATCTCGATGGTCTGCGACGCGCCGGGCGCAATCCCGCCGCTACCCAGGGCGGTGTCATAAACCCCCGGCATGGACGCGGCTGCCGCCAATAACGGCGCGCCGTTGCCGGCCTCGGCCAATTGCGCCAATGCCTCGCTGCCCGGGGCACCCAGGGTAAACATCGTGTAGTGCTTGTTGTGAGCGATCACGGCGGGTGGGGCCATGATTTGCCCGCGCGTCAGGTTGGTGACCGTGACCTCGTAACGGCGCACAAAACGGTCACTGTCGGCATGGGCGAAACCCGTGCCCAGGGTGGCGGCGCAGGCGGTCATGGCGATCAATGCGGAACCTAAAAATTTATTCATAGAACCTCCTCGTGTGGGAAAGCGGGAAATAACAGCGCCAGACCAGGACCCGTGTCGGGACCGGCGGCAACCATCATGTCGGATCGCCGGCGCGGGAAAATCGAGAAAGCATCACGTTTTCATCACGAATCCGTTATGCGGCGTGGGCGTGCAAGGCTGCTTCGTTCGATGACCGTCTCGGTGGGCCGCGGCAATTGCTTTTCCCTTGGGAAGGTCTTGAATTGAATTGTGACGGCCCTGTTTATAGGGCGCCCATCATGGCGATCAGCGAGATAGGCAACCGGGAAGTGATGATCGCGGAACCAGCCTTGTCCGTCGTGGACGAGCCGCTGGAAGTGCGGCGACGCCCCATGACCATCGTCACGCAGCGAACAGCCGCGATTGACTTGCGGGGCGCAGGCCCGGAACGACGGATTCCGGAATCCCAACAACCAGGAAAGGAGGGCGGTCATGAGATTGCCCCTGAAAATCACCTTGCGCGACATCCCCCAATCCGAGGCCCTGGACGCGGCCATCCGCGAGAAGGCGGAAAAACTCGATCAGTTCTATTCCGACATCATGGCTTGCCGGGTCACCGTGGAGATTCCCGGCAAACACAAGCATCAGGGCAATGAATTCACGGTGCGGCTGGACCTCACCGTGCCGGGCAAGGAGATCGTCATCAACCGGGATCACCACGAGGATGTCTACGTGGCCCTGCGCGATGCCTTCGACATCGCCAAACGCCAGTTGGAGGACTACGCCCGGCGCCAACGCGGCGATGTCAAAACCCACGAGCCGGAAATGCGTGGCCAGGTGGCCCGCCTGTTGCCGGAGGAGGGTTACGGCTTCATCACCGACCTGGACGAGCGCGAGCTCTACTTCAGCGCGGCCAACGTGGTGCACCCCAGCTTCGAGCGCTTGCAGGAGGGCATGACGGTGACCTATCTGGAGGAAGCCGGCGGTGACGGTCCCCAGGCGAAGCGGGTGAGCGCCGTTTAAGTGGGGGCTGAGAGGGGGGCCATCTTTCCAGGGTGGCGCAAAGAGCGCCCTGGTTCAGATGGTGGGCTATCCAAGTGGCGGCGGGGCCAACCCGCCGCCGTTAGGAAGCGCTTACTTGCCGGCCGCCGCCAGGGCTTGGTCGATGTCCGCCATCAGGTCGTCGATGTGCTCGATGCCGATGGACAGACGCACCATATCCTCGGAGACGCCGGCCTTGGCCAACTCCTCCGACGAGAGCTGGCGGTGGGTGGTGCTGGCCGGGTGGCAGGCCAGGCTGCGGGCGTCGCCGATGTTCACCAGGCGCACGATCAACTGTAGCGCGTCGATGAACTTGGCGCCGGCAGCCAGGCCGCCCTTGATGCCGAAGGAGACGATGCCCGAGGCCTTGCCGCCCATGTATTTCCTGGTCAGGGCGTGGTCCTTGTGGTCGGGCAGGCCGGCGTAGTTGACCCAGGACACCTGGGGATGGGCCTGGAGCCGTTGCGCCACGCGCAGGGCGTTGTCGCAGATGCGGTCCATGCGCAGGGGCACGGTCTCGATGCCTTGCAGGATCAGGAAGGAATTGAACGGGGAGATGGCCGCGCCCATGTTGCGCAGGGGCACCACCCGGGCACGGCCGATGTAGGCGGCGGCGCCCAGGGCCTCGGTGTAGATGACGCCGTGGTAGGAGGCGTCCGGCTCGCTCATGCGCGGGAAGCGCTGCTTGTGGTCGGCCCAGGGGAACTTGCCGGAGTCGACGATCATGCCGCCTATGCTGTTGCCGTGGCCGCCCAGATATTTGGTGAGGGAGTGCACGACGATGTCGGCGCCGTGCTCGAACGGGCGGCACAGGTAGGGGGTGGGCACGGTGTTGTCGACGATGAGGGGCAGGCCGTGGGAGTGGGCCAATTGCGCCAGGGGCTCGAAGTCGGTGACGTTGCCCAGGGGGTTGCCCACCGATTCGCAGAAGAAGGCCTTGGTGCGGGCGTCCACCAATTTTTCAAAACTGTCGGGCTGGCGGTAGTCGGCGAAGCGCACCTCTATGCCGTAGCGCGGCAGGGTGTGGGCGAACAGGTTGTAAGTGCCGCCGTACAAGGTGGAGCTGGTGACGATGTTGTCCCCCGCCTCGGCGATGGTCATGATCGCGTAGGTGATGGCGGCCATGCCCGAGGCCAAAGCCAGGCCGGCGATGCCGCCCTCCATCTCGGCGACGCGCTTTTCCAGCACGTCGGAGGTGGGGTTCATGATGCGGGTATAGATGTTGCCCGGCACCTTCAGGTCGAACAGGTCGGCGCCGTGCTGGGTGGAATCGAAGGCGTAGGACGTGGTCTGGTAGATGGGCACCGCCACCGCCTTGGTGGTGGGTTCCGGGCTGTAGCCGCCATGCACGGCGATGGTCTCGATCTTCACGCTGTCTCCTTGGTGTTTGGTACAAAAGGCCCAGACGGATTATGTCAGAGCCGGGGGAACGCCGTGACCAGCCTCAAGTCTTTTGCCCCTCGCCCCTCGCCCCTCGCCCCTCGCCCCTCGCCCCTCGCCCCTCGCCCCTCGCCCCTCGCATCAGGCCGGATTGCGATAGTCGTGTCGGCACAGGCCGCGCATCTCGCACCAGGCGCAGGTGCCCGGAGCGCCATGGGCAGGCAGAGGCTGGCCCTC
>JBGSHR010000422.1:0-5803 GCA_041752155.1 Thiobacillaceae bacterium
GCCCCCGCCGGCGGGCGTCACGCCGGTGATCCGCTTCAAGACCCCGCTGGACGGCGAGATCACCTTCCACGACCTGATCAAGGGCCCCATCACCGTGGCCAACGCGGAGCTGGACGACCTGGTGATCGTGCGCGGCGACGGCATTCCCACCTACAACTTCGGCGTGGTGGTGGACGACTGGGACATGGGCATCACCCACGTGATCCGCGGCGACGACCACGTCAACAACACGCCGCGCCAGATCAACATCCTCCAGGCCCTGGGCGCCCCCATCCCCACCTACGGCCACGTGCCCATGATCCTGGGCCAGGACGGCGAGCGCCTGTCCAAGCGCCACGGCGCGGTGTCGGTGCTGCAATACCGGGAGGAGGGCTTCCTGCCCGAGGCCCTGCTCAACTACCTGGCACGTCTGGGCTGGGGTCATGGCGACGAGGAGAAGTTCGACGCCGAGCAGTTCGTGGCCTGGTTCGAGGTGGACCACGTGAGCCATTCCGCCGCCCGCTTCGACACCGGCAAGCTGGCCTGGCTCAACCAGCAATACCTCAAGGAGGCGGACAACGAGCGTCTGGCGCAACTGGCCCTGCCCTTCCTCGCCGGCCAGGGCATAGACCCCGCTCACGGGCCGGACCTGGCCGCCCTGGTGGGGCTGGTGAAGGAGCGGGTCAGCACCGTGGTGGAGCTAGCCGACGCCCTGCACATCTATTACCGTCAGACCCTGGCCGCCGTGGAGGAACTCCAGGCCAAGCTGGGCAAGGAAAACTTGCCCGCCTTCGAGCAGCTCATGGCGGATTTCGCCAGCGTGGCCTGGGAGGCCCCCACCCTGAACCAGCTCATCAAGGACACCGCCAAGCGCTTCGGCCTGAAGATGGGCCAGATCGGCATGCCCTTGCGTCTGATCCTGTTCGGCACGGCGCAAACCCCTTCCCTGGATCTGGTGCTGGCCCTGCTCGGCCGGGAAGAAACCCTGCGCCGTTTCCAGGCCGCCTGGCCCCACGCCCGCGCGGCGGTGGAATGAGCCCGGCCAAGCCGGCTAGAATCCCGCCCCGCGGATAACAATCACAGCTCGACCCATGACCCAGAAAATGAAGTTGATCGGTTCCCTCACCAGCCCGTTCGTGCGCAAGGTGCGCATCGTCGCGGCGGAAAAATTCATCGACTACGAACTGGTGGTGGACGTGCCCTGGGGCGCGGACACCCAGGTGCCGAACTTCAATCCCCTGGGCAAGGTGCCGGTGTGGGTGCTGGAGGAAGGCAAGACCCTGTTCGATTCCCGGGTCATCGTCGAGTACCTGGACAGTGTCAGCCCGGCCGGCCACGTGCTGCCCAAGGAGCCGCGTCCGCGCATCGCCGTGAAGCGCTGGGAAGCCCTGGCCGACGGCGTGTGCGACGCCGCCGCCATGGTGTTCCTGGAGCGTAAACGCCCCGAGGCCCAGCAGAACCCCGAGTGGGTAACGCGCCAGTTGGGCAAGGTCAGCGCAGGCCTCAAGGCCATGAGCGACGACCTGGGGCAGCAGACCTGGTGCAGCGGCGAGTTCTTCTGCCTGGCCGATATCGCCGTCGGCTGCGCCCTGGGCTACCTGGAATTCCGCTTCCCGGAAATCGACTGGCGCCGCAGCCACCCCAATCTCTCCGAACTGTACGACCGCCTGTTGCAACGGGAGACCTTCAAGGACACCGTGCCGGTAGGCTGATTCAGCCGGTAGCCTGATTCAACGGGCCTGATTCAACGGCCCTGATTCATCCCATAATGAGGGCATGCCCGCGAACCCTCTCGACGCCCTTTATCCCTTCCTCACCAGCCTGGCCCTGGGCCTGCTGATCGGCCTGGAGCGGGAACGCTCCCCCGCCGCCAAGGGCGGCTTGCGCACCTTCTCCCTGGTGGCCCTGGCGGGCACCCTGGGGGCGCTGCTCTCGGAGCAGTCCGGCGCGCCGTGGATGCTGGGCGCCGGACTGCTGGTCATGGGCGGCATGATGGTGGCGGCCTATTTCCGGGCACCGGAACAAGACGACCCGGGCACCACCACCATCGCCGCCGTGGTGGTCTGTTATGCCCTGGGGGCCATGGTCTGGTATGGCCACACCCAGATCGCCGTCACCCTCGCCATCCTCACCACCGCCCTGCTCTACTTCAAGGTTGAACTGAGAGATGTCACCCAAAGCCTGACGCGCCGGGACATCGTCTCCATCATCCAGTTCGCAGTGCTGTCCTTCGTCATCCTGCCCATCCTGCCGGACCAGAACTACGGCCCCTACAAGACCCTGAATCCTTATCAGATCTGGTGGATGGTGGTACTCATCTCCGGTTTGAGTCTGGCGGGCTACGCCGCCCTGCGCATCGCCGGGCAACGCAAGGGCACGCTCCTGACCGGTATCTTCGGCGGCGTCGCCTCCAGCACCGCCACCACCCTGGCCTTCGCGCGTCATGGCCGGGACAACGAGGACATGGGCAACCTGGCGGCCATGGTCATCCTGATAGCCAATTGGGTGGTGCTGGTGCGCCTGTCCATTCTCGTCGGCGTCATCGCCCCGGCATTCTTTCTCAGCATCTTGCCGGTGTTCGCCGGCGGCGCCCTGGCCGGCGCCTTGATTCTGGCCCTGCGCTGGAAAACCTTGAACAGCGCCCCGCGCGCCCCGGAGCTGGCCATGGGCAACCCCATGGAGATCCGCGCGGCACTCACCTTCGGCGCCCTCTACGCCGCCGTCCTGTTCGCCAGCGCCTGGCTCAACGACCTGTCCGGCAGCCTGGGCACCTACGCCGTGGCCATGGTGTCCGGCCTGACGGATGTGGATGCCATCACCCTATCCAGCCTGCGCCTGCTAGGGCTCACCACCCTGAGCGGCGACCAGGCCATCACCAGCATCCTGCTGGCCCTGCTCGCCAACATCGTTTTCAAGAGCGGTCTCACCCTGGTGATCGGCGGCACGCCCCTGGCGCGCCGGGTATTGCCGGGCATGGCCGCCGTCGCCCTGGGCGCCCTGGCCGGATTTGCCTTCACCCAGCTCTGAGCCGGGTGGCGACGGGTATAATCGCCGGCTTTCCCGACTCCGCACCCCATCATGGAAGCAGAACGCCTCAACCTGATCTCTACCACCCTGGACGACCTGGTGCGCCGCACCAACGAACTACGGGGGTATCTTTGACTACCCTGGCAAGCATGATCGGCTGATCGAGGTCACCCGCCTGCTGGAAGACCCCAAGGTCTGGGACGACGCCAAGCGCGCCCAGGAGCTGGGCCGGGAACGCAAGGAATTGGAAGGGGTGGTGATCAACCTGGAGCAGATCGGCCAGGGCCTGGCCGACACCCGGGAGCTGTTCGACCTGGCCCGGGGCGAGGACGACGACGACACCCTTGAATCCGTCGAGGGCGACGTCGCCGAATTGGAAAAGCGGGTCGCCGATCTGGAATTCCGCCGCATGTTCTCCGGCCAGATGGATAGCGCCAACTGCTTCATCGACATCCAGTCCGGCTCCGGCGGCACCGAGGCCCAGGACTGGGCCGGCATGCTGGCGCGCATGTACGTGCGTTACGGCGAGCGGCGCGGTTTCAAGGTGGAAGTACTGGAAGAGTCCGAGGGCGAGGTGGCGGGCCTGAAATCCGCCGCCCTCAAGCTCTCCGGCGAATACGCCTACGGCTATCTGCGCACCGAAACCGGCGTGCACCGCCTGGTGCGCAAATCCCCCTACGACTCCAACGCCCGGCGCCACACCTCCTTCGCCAGCGTGTTCGTCTACCCGGAGGTGGACGACTCCATCGAGATCGAGATCAACCCGGCCGACCTGCGCGTCGACACCTTCCGCGCCTCCGGCGCCGGCGGCCAGCACATCAACAAGACCGACTCGGCGATCCGCATCACCCACATCCCCACCAATATCGTCGTCCAGTGCCAGAACGACCGCTCCCAGCACAAGAACCGGGCCGAGGCCATGTCCATGCTGAAGGCGCGCCTGTACGAGGCCGAACTGCGCAAACGCCAGGCCGAGCAGCAAAAACTGGAAGACTCCAAGAGCGACATCGGCTGGGGCCACCAGATCCGCAGCTACGTGCTGGACCAGTCCCGCATCAAGGACCTGCGCACCAACTACGAGGTGGGCAACACCCAGGCGGTGCTGGACGGCGACCTGGACGGCTTCATCGAGGCGAGTTTGAAGCAGGGGGTGTGAGCATCTCGCTCGGGCGGTGGGTCGGCCTTCGACAGGACAGGCCCTTCGACGGGCTCAGGACAGGCCCTTCGACAAGCTCAGGACAGGCTTCGATACGCCTTGCCTTGCAAGGCTACTCAGCCCGAACGGAGGTATATCACCCAACTGAACACCATTCGTCCCGAGTAGGTGCAACGCGCCGTATCGAGGGAAGCGCCCCATCATCAGGACAGGCCTCGATACGCCTTGTCTTGCAGACACTCAGCCCGAACGGAGGTGTATCACCCAACTGAACACCATTCATCCCGAGTAGGTGCAACGCGCCGTATCGAGGGAAGCGCGCCCATCATCAGGACAGGCCTCGATACGCCTTGTCTTGCAGACACTCAGCCCGAACGGAGGTGTATCACCCAACTGAACACCGTTCGTCCCGAGTAGGCGCAATGCGCCGTATCGAGGGAAGCGGGCGTATCGACGGGAGCGCTCAGCCCCGTTCCACGCGATTGCGCCCTGTTGCCTTGGCCCGGTACATGGCACCATCCGCCCGGGCGATGAGGGCGGATTCCACTTCATCGGCCTGGTATTCCGCCACACCGGCGCTGAAGGTGATCAGGATTTTCTCGTTTTCATGCAGGAAGAATTGGCGCGTCAACTCTCGCTGCATGCGCTTCAACACCGTTTCCGCCTCGGCGATGGTGGTGTTGGGCAGCAGCACCAGGAATTCTTCCCCACCATAGCGGGCCAGGGTGTCCGTGGGACGCAACAGGCCGCCGATCACCTTGGCGAGATGGCGCAGGGCCTCGTCGCCGGCCAGATGGCCCAGGCTGTCGTTGAGTTTCTTGAAGTGGTCGATGTCAAGCAGGCCTATGCACAAGGGCGCGGAGAGTCGCTGGGTGCGCGCCAGTTCGCGCTGGAACGCTTCTTCCATGCCGCGGCGGTTGAGGGTGCCGGTAAGCTGATCCTCCCGCACCAGGTTGGAGATCTGGTGCAGCTCCTGCTCCAATTGCTGGATGCGCTGCTCCGCCTGCTCCGCCTGAGTGCGCGCCTGCACCAGATCCGCATGGCTGACGTGCAAGGCATCGCGCATGCCGGCCATGTCCGTGGACAAGCCCTCGATCACATCCCCCAACTCGGAGATATCGCTGGCCTGGCTGATCTTCTCCGAATACACCCCGATGCGGGCATGGTAGCCATCCGCATGCTGCGTCATCTCGCCGATGCGGTCGATGAAGGTGCTGATCAAGGTCTTCAACTTGGCCTTGGCCTCATCCAGACTGCCCTTGATCACCCCCTGCTTGAAGGCCAGTTCGCGCAGGCTGCGCTCGGCATCCAGCAATACCTCCGGTCGCAAGTCCCCGGCCATCAGGGTTTGCATGGTGGTGAGCTGGCCGGACAGCCAGGCCTCGTCGCCCACCAGCTCACCAATGTTCAGAAACAGGAGCCCCACCAGACGCTTGAGGCCGGCGGAGAGTTCGTGATTGTTCTCGGCGCGAATCAGGATCTCGCGCCAGAGCGCCGCCCATTCCTCGAACTGGGCGGGCTCCAGGCTCGCCTGCCTACCCAGGGCCCGGGCCAGCTTGCCGGCGCGTTTCGCCAGGTCGGGCCAATAGCCATCGCAGGTCGCCGCCAAGCGCTGGAAATTGTCGGCCAGGGCCTGGAGCA
>JBGSHR010000423.1:0-9229 GCA_041752155.1 Thiobacillaceae bacterium
GGGTGGCGGCGTGGCCGGTGGGCGTGGGCAGGTGGGGGGCGATCTCCGCCAGGGTGGCGGCCACCACCTCGGCCTCCAGGGGAGACAGGGGCGGGGCGGTCAGGAGCTGTCTGACCAGGGGGAGAGGGGTGTCGAATTCCAGCGGACCTGCTTCGCCCCGTTCCAGGTCGAGATACCAGGGAGGCGTCAGGAGCAAGGTCTGTGAGATAGGCGGTTCCGCCACGGCCCGGGCGAAATAGCGACCGTGGCCGTCCACATTCCAGTTGAGCCGGGCGGGACGGGGCTCGCCCGCGCGATAGATGTCCCTGGTGTCGTTATCGATCAGCCAACGCCCGCACTCCAGCAGGCGGCGCAGGATCTCCTCGCCGTTCTTGCCGACGATGGGCAGCGTGGTCAGGGAGCGTAGTTCGCGCGGGCGCTGGGCCCAGAGCAGGCGCAGGATACCCAGGTCGTCCTCGTCGACGAAGCTGGGCGGGTTGGTCAGGGCCCGCTCGTAGTGGCTCCAGACTTGCGGGGTGCCGGCGATGTCGCCGTCCCCGTCGGTGCGCGCCTTGTAGGAGGCGACTTGAAAGTCGCCGTGGAAGTCTGGCCCTTGCAGCAGGTAGAACAGGCGCGGGACGGATTTGCCCCGGACCTTGTTCCCGGACTTGGGCGTGTCCGCCAGCCGGCGCAGTTCCTGGACCCAGGTCAATACCTCGGGCCGCACACCCTCCTGGGATTCGCGTTGCTCCAGGGCCTTGAGCAGCACCGCCGCCATGTGTTTGCAACGACCCTCCACCGGGCAGGAGCAGGAGGACACGAGCTGCCAGCCCGCGCCGCTCTCGGGCTGCCGGTCCGCGGCATGCTCAGGTTGGAAGCGGAGCTCCACCCGGTAAGGTCGCGGCCGGGTGCCCTGGACCGAGGCGGTGATGAGAGCCTGGGCAATGTGCAGGTTCTGCACGGCGTCGAGGTAGGCCTCTCCCTTGGCCACCACGTGCGTACCCAGCCAGCGTTCGACGTCTTGCCGGGAAAAGTGGGCGGTGGGAGGCGCCGAGGCGCCGGCAGGGTCCGGGGAGTTCATGGTCTGGCGGGATCGTTCGGGTTTGCTCAGACCCGTTCGCACGAGTCAATCGTGGATTATCTCCCGAAACAGCCCGGGCCGGCCAAGGAAGGAGAGGTCATGGCTTGATATTAGGGAGTCGGCACACACTCAGGTGTTTCAAGCCTGGGCACGGTGCCAGTCCCGAGCAGTGGGATCCTTGGGCGATATTTGCCGCGACAGCTTGCGTGCAATTCAAATCAATCCGACTCGAGCCGTGCTCGCCGGCGCATGGATGCGATATCAAGCAGGACGCCGGGCGCGAGTCCGTTTACATTGCGGGCTCGATCCATTTACCAAAGGGGATGACATGGAGAAGAAGAAGCGCAAGCTGAGTGCTGAACTGAAACCGGAACAGACACGTACAGGTCTTTCGGTGGAGGCGATCCGGCAGGCCTTTCTCGACAACCTTTTCTATGTTCAAGGCCGCTTCCTGGAAGTGGCTACCCCCAACGACCTCTACCAGGCCCTGGCCTACACCCTGCGCGACCGCCTGCTGCACCGCTGGATAAACACGGTGCAGACCTACAAGGAGACGGATTGCCGCACCGTCTGCTACCTGTCCGCCGAATATCTGCCGGGCCCCCATCTGGGCAACAACCTGCTCAATCTGGGCATTCTGGAGGTCGCCCGTCAGGCCATGGAGGAGCTCGGCCTGGACCTGGAGACCATCCTCGA
Organism: Thiobacillaceae bacterium; assembly: GCA_041752155.1. Classification (GTDB taxonomy): domain Bacteria; phylum Pseudomonadota; class Gammaproteobacteria; order Burkholderiales; family Thiobacillaceae; genus PFJX01. Next base: position 1,757 of record JBGSHR010000423.1, read on the forward strand.
GGAAGAGGAAGAACCCGGTCTGGGCAATGGCGGGCTTGGCCGTCTGGCGGCCTGTTACATGGATTCCCTGGCGACCCTGGAGATTCCCGCCATCGGCTATGGCATCCGCTACGAGTACGGCATCTTCGATCAGTGCATCCGCGACGGCTGGCAGGTGGAGACCAGCGATACCTGGTTGCACTACGGCAACCCCTGGGAAGTGCGGCGGCCCCAGATCACCTTCGAGGTGAAGATCGGCGGCCACATCGAGACCTATCAAGACGAGCATGGGCATGTACGGTCGCGTTGGCTGGCCGGGGACAAGTTCCGCGGCGTTGCCAATGACACGCCCATCCTGGGCTATGGCGTCAATACCGTGAATCTGTTGCGCTTGTGGAGCGCCGAGGCACCGGAGTCCTTCGACTTCCAGGCCTTCAACCAGGGCGATTACGTCGGCGCGGTGATGCGCAAGGTGCGTTGCGAGACCATCAGCAAGGTGCTCTACCCGAACGACGAGGAGGAGGACGGCAAGCGCCTGCGCCTGCTCCAGCAGTATTTTTTCGTGTCCTGTTCGCTCCAGGACATGCTGCGTATTTTCCTCACCACGGGCCGCCCGCTGAGCGAATTCAACGCCAAGTTCGTCGCCCAGTTGAACGATACCCACCCGACCATCGCCGTCGCGGAACTGATGCGCCTGCTGGTCGATGAACAGCGGATGGATTGGGCCGCCGCTTGGGGCGTGACCCGGCAGACCTTCGCCTACACCAACCACACGCTGTTGCCGGAGGCGTTGGAAAAGTGGCCGCTGTCCTTGTTCCAGAGCGTATTGCCGCGCCATCTGGAGATCATCTACGAAATCAACCGGCGCCATCTGGACGACATGCGGCTGCTCTTCCCGTTCGACGCGGAGCGCATCGCCAAACTCTCGATCATCGACGAAAGGGGCGAGCGCCATGTGCGCATGGCGCACCTGGCTTGCGTCGGCAGCTTTGCCATCAACGGCGTCGCGGCGCTGCATACCCAGTTGTTGGGCGACACGGTGCTGAAGGACTTCCACGATGTCTGGCCTGAGAAGTTCCAGAACAAGACCAACGGCGTGACCCCGCGTCGTTTCATGATGCTGAGCAACCCCGGCTTGTCCGCGCTGCTCACGGAAACCGTGGGCGAGGGCTGGGCCAAGGACCTGTCGCGCCTGACCGAACTGGAGCGCTACGTCGACGATGCCGGTTTCCGCCAACGCTGGCGTGAGATCAAGCTGGGGCGCAAGCAGAAGCTGGCCCGTTTCGTCGGCGACCGCCTGGGCATCCAGATCGATCCCCACAGCCTGTTCGACATCCAGGTCAAACGCATACACGAATACAAACGCCAGCACCTCAACCTGCTGCACGTGGTGTCGCTCTACGACCGCATCAAGCGCAACCCCGGACTGGACATCCCGAACCGCACCTTCGTCTTCGGCGGCAAGTCGGCGCCCGGCTACCGCATGGCCAAGCTGATCATCAAGCTGATCAATTCGGTGGCCGACGTGGTGAACCGGGACCCCGACCTGAACGGTCGTCTGAAAGTGGTCTTCGTGCCCGATTTCTCGGTCAAGACCGCCCAGTGGGTGTACCCGGCCGCCGATCTGTCCGAGCAGATCTCCACCGCCGGCAAAGAGGCCTCGGGCACCGGCAACATGAAGTTCTCCATGAACGGCGCCCTCACCATCGGCACCCTGGACGGCGCCAACGTCGAGATCCGGGAGGCCGTGGGCGAGGAGAACTTCTTCCTGTTCGGCCTCGACGCCGGGGAGGTCGAGCGCCGGCTGGCGAACGGCTATAGCCCCAAGGATGTCATCCATGCCCAGCCCGATCTGCGCGAGGCCTTGGAACTGATCGGCTCCGGCCTGTTCTCCCATGGCGACGGCCAGCTCTTTACGCCCTTCCTCGACAGCTTGTGGAACCACGATCCCTACCTGGTCTGCGCCGATTTCGCCAGCTACGCCGCCAGCCAGGAAGAGGTCGGCCGCCGGTACCATGACCCGGAAAACTGGAGCCGCATGTCCATCCTCAACGTCGCCCGCATCGGCAAGTTCTCCTCCGACCGGGCCATCCAGGAATATTGCGACGACATCTGGCGGGTGACGCCGGTGCCGAGCCGGAACGGCTAGCGGCGTGGGCTGGCTCGCCCATGGCTGCAGTGACGAGGGTGGGGCGAGCCCGCGGATCGGCAGGCGGATTGAATGGTTATTCGAGCGTCTGGAATGGCCCGTATTGAGCGAAAATATTTTATATAAAAGTGAAAAGCGTAATCGATAATATTCAAACCTATGCCGCCAATCCAATAATCCTGTTGGCTATGTTCATAGCGGCTTCATTTTTGATGATCTGGCGGCTCCAGGCAATGGAGACCAAGGGCTTTGAAGGAACGGTTCTTGGTACGCTGATCATGCCCTACTGCTCTGGATTCGCAAATCTCGTTTTTGCCTATGTCATGAGTAGTTCGGGGGGTGATGGCGGCTTGGTAATCGAGAACGCTATCGTGAACAATGTCACCAACCTGACTTTTATTCTCGGGCTTGCCACTGTTTTCAGCTCGGCGGCGATCGTGGCAAATGGCAGATCCAATAAAAAGAAGCGCGTGGATCTTCATCGAATCAACCGGCTTAATCTGCTGTTTACTCTGGTGGCATTGTTCTTGTTTACCGGCACCCTCTGGGCTTTGGCAAAGGATGGGGAGATCGATTTCTACGATGGCCTGGTTTTGGTTGGCCTATTTGTTTTTTGGCAGGTATTGCATGTATTTGAAATATTGAAAGACAATATAAGAAAAAACCAGACATTCCATTGGTCGATAGTGTTCGACTTGTCGATTATCGCAGCATGTGCCTATGGCGTGTATTTTTCCGTTGATCATCTAGTCGAGTGGACGGCCAAAGCGGAAAGCCCAATTTTCAGCCACACCTATTTGGGCTGGTGGAGCGGGGGGCTCATGGTCTTGCCCAATGCCTTCCTCGCCATGTATTTCTCTCGTGTCGGCCGACAGGATATCGTCCTGAGCTCCCAAGTCGGCGACGGTCATATTTGTATTCCAATGGCTATCGGTTTGTTCTCGCTATTCAATCCGATTCACGTCCCCGCATTTTTTCAGACTGGCGTTTATGTCATTCTTGGCGCGGGTGCCATTCATTTTCTGTCCATCGCCTTCCTTGGACGCATCCCCCGTTTTATAGGTTTGGGCCTTGTTGCCGCCTATGGGATGTTCTTGTACAAAGGCCTAATTCAGTAGGCGGATTTTTGCGCCATAAGCGTGTTCAGCTTTCGCCAAGCGTCGCCTGATTGCGGCCATTAGCCTTCGATTGATATAAGGCGGCATCGGCCAGGGATAAAATTTCCTTGCTGTTTTCCATGGGCCGATCGCCAAGAAGCGCAATGCCGAAAGACATGGTCACTTGCAACCACTCGCCGTCCAGTGGGGTGCCGTCAGCCCCTATCTTCTGAAACCTATGATCTTCAATGATTTGCCGCAGGCGCTCCACGATGCTCAATATCTGATTCTTTTCCGAGTCTTCGTAAATCAGTAGAAACTCCTCGCCACCATATCGACCTGCGACATCGAGATGTTTCCGAATCGTTGCTTCAAGCAGGCGCCCGACTTCCTGCAGCACTGAATCACCTTGAATGTGGCCGTATTGGTCATTGATTTTCTTGAAATAATCTATGTCCGCCAAGACAATCGCCCCAAGCTGCGTTTTTTTTCGCTTCTGGCGTTGAAATGTTTTTTCCAGTTCCTCTCGAATTGCGCGGCTATTCAAAAGGCCGGTCAACCCATCATAACTCGCCAGTTTTTCAAATTGCGACTTCATCAAGGCCGAGCTCAACATATTGCACATGATTTCACAAACGCGCACTTCATGTTCTTGGGTGTCTGATTCCTCCCCGAAAAAATCGCCCGCCATCAGGTAGCCGTGGCCTAGATTCTCGGGAAGATATATCGATCCGACGATGTCGCAGCCCCATCCGGGAATGTTGATGGACGATACGTTGCGATTCTTGAAGGCCATGACTTCGTTGGTGAATTCCACGCGGGGTTTGTCGATCGACAGGCATATTTTAGAGCCTTCCATTAAATCAGGCCTTATATATTCTGGATTGCAAACCGCCACGACTTCCAGAATCAGATCGTTTTCAATAACATTGGTTATTTTGTACAAAACGCTAATGTGAAAGCCGAGGGCCTTGTTGATGATTTGTAGCGGTTTTTCAAAAAAACTTATGTCTTGATTCGGGGTGCTGGTTAGTTGATAACTCAATTCGCCAAGTTGATTCAAAAGGTGTTCTGCTGAATTCGTTACTTTATCCATTGAAAGCATTCCCTTGATGTCGTGTCCCGGCAGATTGACAATACATTTGATGATAAAGAGGTGAGGCGGGAAGTCTGCCAGATTGCAAAGCCTGGGCTGGCGCACCAAGCCACCCGTGCAAGACGGCTGCAGAAGTAATAATTCCGGTCAAAATACCTTGCAGGTTCTCGAGTTTGCTATGGGTTGGTGCCATATTCCCCAATGCCGAGGGGAGCAGTTATTCGTGAACGGCATCTATCAAACCAGGGCCAACGACCGTTCTGGCCAAACATGGGCCGTTCGTAATGGCATGGCCTTGTCGGGCAGAGAACAGCGCCTTCCCCGCCGGCGCTAGAAATTGAATCGCCAGCGTGAAGGCAGGTTATTTCTTCCTGGGCGGCATCAGGTCGGTGATGGTGCCTTCCGCCATCTCGGCGGCGAAGCAGATCGTCTCCGACAGGGTGGGATGGGCGTGGATGGTGAGGCCGATGTCCTCGGCGGTGGCTCCCATCTCGATGGCCAGCACTGCTTCGGCCAGGAGTTCGCCGGCATTGATGCCGACGATGCCGGCGCCGATGACCCGGCCGCTTTCCTTGTCCATGATCAGCTTGGTCATGCCTTCGCTGCGGGCGATGGACAGGGCGCGGCCGCTGGCGGCCCAGGGGAAGGCACCTTTCTCGATGGCCAGGCCCTGGGCCTTGGCTTCGGTTTCGGTGACGCCGACCCAGGCCACTTCCGGATCGGTGTAGGCCACCGACGGAATGGCCAGGGCCTGGAATTCCACCTTGTGGCCGGCGATGACCTCGGCGGCCACCTTGCCTTCGTGCACCGCCTTGTGTGCCAGCATGGGCTGGCCGACCACGTCGCCGATGGCGAAGATGTGGGGCACGTTGCTGCGCATCTGCTTGTCCACGGCGATGAAGCCGCGCTCGTCCACCATCACGCCGGCCGCCTCGGCATTGATGGCCTTGCCGTTGGGGCGGCGGCCGATGGCCACCAGGACCCGGTCGAACACCTGTTGTTCTTCCTGGTCGCCGGCCTTGAGGGTGACGTGGATGCCGTCCTTTTTCGCCGCCATGCCGGTGACGCCGGTGTTGAGCAGGATCTTCTCGAAGCGCTTTTCCATGCGCTTGGCCAGGGGGCGCACCAGGTCCGGGTCGCAGCCGGGGATGAGCTGGCCGCCCAGTTCCACCACGGTGACCCGGCTACCCAGGGCGTCGTAGACGGTGCCCATCTCCAGGCCGATGATGCCGCCGCCGATCACCAGTAAACGCTTGGGCACGTCGGCCAGGGCCAGGGCGCCGGTGGCGTCCATGACCCGGGGGTCGTCCGGCTGGAACGGCAGTTTGATGGCCTGGGAGCCGGCGGCGATGATGGCGTTGGTGAAGCTGAGGGTCTTGGCGCCTTCCGGGCTGTCCACCACCAGGGTGTTGGGGCCGGTGAAGCGGCCCAGGCCGTGCACCACGCTGACCTTGCGCTGCTTGGCCAGGGCGGCAAGGCCGCCGGTGAGCTTGGCCACCACGTCCTTGGCCTTCCACTCGCGCAGCTTGGCGAGGTCCACCTTGGGCTTGGCGAAGGTCACGCCATGCTCGGCCATCTCCTCCGCCTCGGTGATGAGCCGGGCGGTGTGCAGCAGGGCCTTGGAGGGGATGCAGCCGACGTTGAGGCAGACCCCACCCAGGTCGGGATAGCGCTCCACCAGGATCACCTTCAGGCCCAGGTCGGCGGCCCGGAAGGCGGCGGTGTAGCCGCCGGGGCCGGCGCCCAGGACCAGGACGTCGCAGTCGTGTTGCGATTGCGATGTAGTCGGCAGTGGGCGGTTGTCAGTCGTCAGTGGCGCGGGCGGTGCGGGGCTCGCTGGCGGTTCGAGGGTTTGCTGCCGACTGCCGACTGCCGACTGACCACTTGCTGTTGTGAGCAGCAGTAGCGGCGTGCCTTCCGACACCTTGTCGCCCACCTTCACCAGCAGCTTTTCCACGACGCCGGCCTGGGGACAGGGGATGTCCATGGCGGCCTTGTCGGACTCCACGGTGATCAGGGAGGCGTCCTTGGCGAGGGTGTCGCCGGGCTTGACCAGCAGGTCGATGACCTCGACATCCTTGAAGCCGCCGATGTCCGGCACCTTGATTTCGATAGTTTGGCTCATGGTTCGATCTCGAAAATTGTTCCTGGGGGCTGACACCGGCTCGTAGCCTGGAGGAGCGTAGCGAGTCCGGGTCACGCCTGAGCGCACTCCCGGACTCGCTTTGTTCCTCCGGGCTACGATGCTCCGGGTTACGTTTGCGTCACAGCAGCAGACGTCGCACGTCGGACAGCATCAGGCGCAGGTGGCTGGTGAAGCGCGCGCCGTCGGCGCCGTCGATGACCCGGTGGTCGTAGGACAGGGACAGGGGCAGCATCAGGCGCGGCTCGAAGCCCTTGCTGGCCTTGTCGTACACCGGCTGCATGCTGGCACGCGACAGGCCGAGGATGGCCACTTCCGGGCAGTTGATGATGGGCGTGAACGCCGTGCCGCCGATGCCGCCCAGGCTGGAGATGGTGAAGCAGCCACCCTGCATGGCGTCGATCTTGAGCTTGCGCTCCCGCGCCAGTTCGGAGAGATCGGCCAGTTCCCGGGCGATGTCCATGACGTCCTTCTTGTTGACGTCGCGGATCACCGGCACCACCAGGCCGTCCGGGGTGTCGCAGGCGAAGCCGATGTGGAAATATTTCTTCAGGATCAGGCTTTCCCCATCCGGCGCCAGGGAGGCATTGAACTGGGGGAAGGTGCGCAGGGCGTTGACCACGGCCTTCATCATGAAGGCCAGCAGGGTGAGCTTGACGCCGCGCTTGCCGGCCTCATCCAGCATGGCCTTGCGGAAGTCCTCCAGGTCGGTGATGTCGGCCTCGTCGAACTGGGTGACGTGGGGCGCGCTGACCCAGTTGCGGTGCAGGTTGACGCCGGACAGCTTCTTGATGCGCGACAGAGGCTGGGTGTCGGTCTCGCCGAACTGGCTGAAATTGATCACCGGGGCGGGCGTCAGGCCCAGGCCGATGGCCTCGCCGGTGGGCTTGGCCAGTTCCGCCTTGATCCAGGCCTGCACGTCCTCCTGGCGGATGCGGCCGCGGGGGCCCGTGCCCTTGATGCGGCTGAGGTCGGCGCCCAGTTCGCGCGCGAAACGGCGCACCGAGGG
>JBGSHR010000424.1:0-4612 GCA_041752155.1 Thiobacillaceae bacterium
CCACCTCGTCCCGCGCCGCGGCCACGCCTTCATCAGCGGGGTGGAGCGCAACAGGAGGCAGCGGAGCAAGCGCCGCAACAGCGGTGGGCGGCTCAAAAGGCAAATCAGGCAGCGTCGGCTCGATCCGGGGCGCGGTCTCGGGCTCGTCAACAACTCTGTCCACGGACGGCACCGCGACCGCATCTCCGCTGACCACGCGGGTCGGCAGGGCCGGGGCCTCGAGTGAAGTCTCGAACGGGGCCTGGATGGACTCCGGAATGGCGACCGGGACGTGGGACGGTGCCTGGACGTCGGCATTCAAGTGCTGCGCCAGATCACGGTACAGGGTACCTACCCGATCGGGGAGATACCTGTCGAGCAGCAGCAGTTGTTGCTTGGCCTCATTACGCCAGAACTGGTCGCGCAAGGCATCGGAAACGGTCTCGCCGATCAGGCGCGGGCCGATGGGAAGGTCATAAGGCATCAGGCCAGGAAGCTCCAGCCATACCCGGAACCGCTTCGCCAGATCGCTCAAGGCGGTCCAGTTGGCATTCTGGATGGCCTCCGTGAGCTGGCGGGGGTCGAGTACATCCTCCAACCGGTCGTGCTCGACGATGCGCATCTGGGCCATGCCGATGACGCCCCGCCCGCCGGCAGAGAGTGGCTCGCGCCGGCATGCGAGCACATAACGTTGTTCAAAGTGTTTTCTGAAATCGTCCACCAAGCCTTGCCGGCGTTTCTCGGCAAAGCCCGAGGCATCCAGCAAGGCATCCCGCTCCAGCGGCGTGCGCGCATGGGTACTCAGGGTGAACAACTGGTCCGAGGCCAGGCGTAAGGAATCGGAAAGTGCGCCAGACAAGCGTGGCATGGCGATCTCGCCGCATTCCTGGAGCGGAAGTAACAGGGCAGCCCAGGCCGCACCCGCGTCGGGTGCGGTGCCCTTGGGCTCCCCCTGATGCTTGCCTGAAAGTTCCATGATTACGTCCTCGTTCTCTGCTCGACAACCGCTACCCGGCCAATGCCAATGGTCGGAATAGCCCCTTACATGCGGGACCGGCAGGGCAGAACCCAGGAGAAGACGCAAGGAAAATGCGCGGCCAGAACGGCGGCGCCTCTACCTGGAAATCCCGCTGTCGTGGGGTAAAAACCCGTTAGACCGGTGACTTTGCGTCCCCACCTTTCGATGGGTTTGCCCTTTGCAGGTCGCGATACAACACTCTATGGCGAAGTATATCGGCGGCACTAGGAATAACTTTAGCCCTCCCCGCCGGATTTACCAAACCCATACCTCGCCCAATCAACAAACCAGCGGACAGACCTGTTTGGTGCACCCCAGGCGAGTAAGCACCAAAATAGGGCGACGCACCGAAAATCCACCTGTCTCGGCAAGCAAGAATATTCGCATGTCATTGATTTAATTTGAATCGTATTGGCTGGCACGCCAAATGCTATATCTACCCCGAGAGGTGCGTCTGACGTGCCTTAGGTGAGCTAGGGTTCCGGTCCCCACCAAAACATCATGGTGCGGGATGTCTGGTCCGAGAGCCTGCCGGCCCCGCTCAGTGCGGAGCTCCACGGAGGGATAAAAGCCCGGGAGGTAGCGACGCATCGCCCCTCTCGCCCTTTTTGTCACTCTCAGGAGCCTGCCATGTCCGTCTTGAAGCGTCTCTCCGGCCCCCTCGCGGCCCTTTCCCTCGCTGTCGGTCTTCTCTCCGCCCCCCTGCCCGCCGCCGCCCAAGTCAAGATCGGCGTGTCCGACTGGCCAGGCTGGGTCGCCTGGTACATCGCCGAGCAAAAGGGCTACTTCAAAAAATACGGCGCCGACGTGAAGCTGGTGTGGTTCGCCAACTATACCGACTCCATCAGCGCCCTGTCCGCCGGCCAGGTGGACGGCAACTCCCAGACCTGGAGCGACACCATGGCCCCCCTGGCCAAGGGCATTCCGCTCAAGACCATCCTGGTGAACGACAACTCCGCCGGCAACGATGCCCTCATGGTCGGCCCCAAGATCAAGTCGTTCAAGGACCTGAAGGGCAAGAAGATCGCCCTGGAGGAGTTCAGCGTTTCCCACTTCCTGCTCACCATGGGCCTGGCCAAACACGGCATGAGCCTGAAGGACGTGAAGGTGGTGAACCTGTCCGCCGGCGACGCCGCCGCCGCCTTCATGGCCGGCCGGGTGGACGCCGCCGTGGTGTGGAACCCCTGGGTGAACAAGATCCAGACCAGCGGCAAGGGCACCCCTCTGTTCACCTCCAAGGACGTGCCCGGCATGGTGCCCGACCTGCTGGTGGTGCAGGAAAAATCCCTCAAGGCCAAGCGCAAGGACTACCTCGGCATGATCAAGGCCTGGTACGACGTGGAGGCCTTCCTGCGCAGCAACCCGGATGAAGCAGCCAAGATCATGGCCAAGGTGGTGGGCATGGATGCCAAGGAATACATGGTCTTCCTGCCCGGCACCAAGTTCTTCGACCAGAAGGCCAACCTCCAGGCCTTCGGCCCGGCTTCCGACGCCACCAGCCTCATGGGCGTGGCCCCCACCATCGCCAAGTTCCTGCTCGACAACAAGCTGATGGAAGGCAAGGTGGACTTCGCCAAGGGCCTGGATGCCTCCCTGGTGAAAGCAGTGGCCGGCGCCAAGTAAGCGACGGGAACGACCATGACGGATCGCACCACCAGCACCCGACCGCGCCGCCCAGGCATGTGGTCCATTCGTGGGCCCTTGTCACGGCACCAGTACTGGCTGTTCGCCCTGTTCGGGCTGCTGGCGCCCCTGGTGCTGTGGTGGGTCATGTCCAGCCTGAGCACGACGGACAAGGTCTTCATGCCCAGTCCGGTAGACGTCTATCACCGCCTGATCAACTGGTATGTGGAAGACGAGCTGATGTCCGATGTCTGGATCAGCGTCTACCGGGTGACCACGGGCTTCCTGCTGTCCGCCGTGATCGCCCTGCCCTTGGGCCTGATGATCGGCACCTTCCGTCCGGTCCAGGCCGTGCTGGAACCCCTCACCGATTTCATTCGCTACATGCCGGCGGTGGCCTTCATTCCGCTGGTCATGTTGTGGGTGGGCATCGATGAATCATCCAAGATCGCCATCATCTTCATCGGCACCTTCTTCCAGATGGTGCTGATGATGGCCGAGGACGTGCGCCGGGTCGCCGTGGCCCAGATCGAGGCGGCCCAGACCATGGGCGCCAGCCGAGGCGAGATCGTGCGCCTGGTGATCTTCCCCTCCGCCAAGCCGGCCCTGCTGGACACCCTGCGCGTCACCATGGGCTGGGCCTGGACCTACCTGGTGGTGGCCGAACTGGTGGCCGCCAACTCCGGCCTGGGCTACTCCATCCTCAAGGCCCAGCGCTTCCTGCAGACCGACAAGATCTTCGTCGGCATCATCCTCATCGGCCTGATCGGCCTGGTCATGGACCAGCTGTTCCGCCTCGCCCACCGCAAGGCCTTCCCCTGGCTCTACCTGAAGCACTGACCATGAACGCGAAAATCACCATCCGCCAAATCGGCAAGATCTTCGGCGAGGGCCACCACCAGGTGGAGGCCCTCAAGGACATCAGCCTGAACATCGCCGACAACGAATTCGTCACCTTCGTCGGCGCCTCCGGCTGCGGCAAATCCACCCTGCTGCGCATCATCGGCGGCCTGGAATACCGCACCAGCGGCGAGCTGTTCACCGCCGGCAAGCCGGTGCTCGGCCCCGGCGCCGAGCGGGCCATGGTGTTCCAGAACTACAGCCTCTATCCCTGGCTGTCGGTGAGCGAAAATATCAAGTTCAGCCGGCGCCTGCGCCACGGCCGCGAAAGTCTCAGCTCCGCCGATGTGGAGGCCGCCTCCGGCCGGGCCGACGCCCTGCTCAGCCTCATGGGCCTGACCCCGGCCGCCCGTGCCTATCCCAACCAGCTCTCCGGCGGCATGCAGCAGCGGGTAGCCATCGCCCGCGCCCTCATGGGCCGACCCGAAATCCTCTTGATGGACGAACCCTTCGGCGCCCTGGACGCCCAGACCCGGGAAGTCATGCACGACCTGATCCTGCACGTGCACAAGCTGGAGCGCCCCACCATCGCCTTCGTCACCCACGACGTGGAAGAGGCCATCTATCTGGCCGACCGGGTGGTGCTCATGGCGCCGCGCCCGGGCCGCATCGACACCATCTACCAAGTGCCCCTGCCCGCCGATCGGGAGCAGGACATGAAGCACACGCCGGAATTCCTGCGTCTCAAGAAAGAGATCCTGGCCCGCATCCGCGAGACCTCCGGCATGAAGACCGACCAGGGCCTGCTGGATCAGCTCAATCTGCAAGGGGTGGCGGCGTGAGGCGCTTTCCCGGACTCGCGATGCTCCTCCGGGCTACACCGTGGCGACCCGTAGCCCGGAGGAGCGCAGCGAGTCCGGGAACCCCCGCCTCGCCGCAAAGGAGCGCGCCATGAGCGGGAAACCCGTGCTCTGGCAGGACCTCACCTGGGAAGACGTGGCGGCCCTGCGCAACAAGGGCATCCGCATGGCCATCCTGCCGGTGGGCGCCACCGAGCAGCACGGCCCCCATCTGCCATTAGGGGTGGACACCCTGTCCGCCGAGGCGGTGGCCCAAGGCGCCTCGGCGCTGACCGGCATCCCGGTGCTGCCC
>JBGSHR010000425.1:0-1514 GCA_041752155.1 Thiobacillaceae bacterium
GCGCCACGGCCGCGCCGGCATCCTGTTCCTGGATGAGATCAACGCCGCGCCGCCCACCGTCTCTGCCGCCGCTTATCAGCTCATCCTGGACCGGCGCCTGGGCGACTACGTCATTCCCGAGGGCTGGGCCATCTTCGCCGCCGGCAACCGGCAAGGCGATCGCGGCGTGACCTACGCCATGCCGGCGCCCCTGGCCAACCGCTTCACCCACTACGAGGTGGACGCCAACCTGGACGACTGGGTGACCTGGGCCCTCAACCACGGCATCGACGAGCGCATCCTGGGCTTCCTGCGCTTTCGGCCGGACCTGCTGTTCAGCTACGACGCTGCCCACAACCCGGTGGCCTTCCCCAGCCCCCGCTCCTGGGAATACGCCCACCGCGCCCTGCAGAAGTTCGGCGACCGCCCCGACCTGCTCGCCGACACCCTCCAGGCCTGCGTCGGCCAGGCCTGCGGCGTCGAGCTCAAGGCCTTCATCGACAATCTGGAGAACCTGCCGGACATCGACGGCATCCTGGACGGCAGCATCTCCGACGTGCCCAAGGGCATCGACCTGCAATACGGCGTGGCGGCGGCCCTGGTGCGGCGGGCCAAGGAAAGCGCCGGGGATCAGGCCAAGCTGGGCAACATCCTCAGGTACGCGCGCCGCTACCCCCAGCGCGAGATGGGCGTGATGCTGGTCACCGACCTGCACCGGGCGGTGGGCAAGCCCCTGTTCGCCGTGCCGGAATTTGTGGAATGGGCCAACAGCGTGGCGGAGTTGATGCTGTACGACTTCAAGCCGACGGCTTGAACGCGGGGTCGAGCGCGAGGATGAGGATAGAGGTGTGAAGCACGACATCGCCGCCCTGGAAACCAAGCTGGCCGCCGCCCGCACCCGGCTGATCCTGGAGAAGCCGTTCCTGGGCTCCCTGGTCATGCACCTGCCCCTCAAGGCGGCGGACCCCAAGTGGTGCGAGACCACCGCCACCGACGCGCGCAGCTTCTACTTCAACCCGGCCTACATCGCCAGGCTGACCCTGGAGCAGACCCAGTTCGTGCTGGCCCACGAGGCCATGCACTGCGCCCTGTCCCACTTCGCGCGCCGCAACCATCGCCAGAAGCACCGCTGGGACGTGGCCTGCGACTATGCGGTGAACATGATCCTGGACGAGGAGCGCATGCACGGGCCTGACAACGCCCTCATGAGCGCCACCTACCGGGGCCTCACCGCCGAGGAGATCTACCCCCTGCTGCACCAGGACCCGTCCGAACAGACCCAGGACATGCACCTGTTCGACAACGAGCCCTCCGAGGGCGGCGGGGAGGGCGAACCCCAGGAGCAGGATGGCGGGGAGCAGGACGCCGGCCAGGGCCAGAACCAGGAATCCGACAGCGAACCGAGCGCAGGGGAGGGCGGGAGCCCGGAGCCCCAGGACGACGCCGGCAACGAGCCCCGGCAGCCCGAGCAGGCCCAGGAGGCCCCGCCGCCGCCTCAAGATCCGGCCAAGCTGGACGAGCAATGGAAGAGCCGC
>JBGSHR010000426.1:0-8926 GCA_041752155.1 Thiobacillaceae bacterium
ATCGCCGCCCTGCCCCGTTTGCGCGCCGCCTTGCTGGAGCGGCAGCGGGCCTTTCGCCAGGCTCCCGGTCTGGTGACGGACGGCAGGGACATGGGCTCGGTGGTGTTTGCCGATGCCCCGGTGAAAATCTTTCTCACCGCCAGCGTCGAGGAACGGGCGAAAAGACGCTATAACCAGTTGATTGAAAAAGGCTTGGGTGCTAATCTCGCCGATCTTTTGCAGGACCTGCGGGAGCGGGACGAGCGAGATGCCGCCCGCGCCGCCGCGCCCTTGCAACAGATGACGGATGCCGAACTCCTGGATACCACCGGGATGTCCATAAACCAGGCCGTGGCGCAAGTGCTCCACTGGTACCGGCAGGCGACGTCGAGAGACTGACGGGGGCCCGCTCCCGGTTTATTAACCAACCTCCGTGGCAACACGGTATTTACTAGGCTTTTTCATGTCCACAGCAACCTCCACTCAGCCCGCCATGGATTCCATGGAATCTTTTGCCGCCATGTTCGAAGAAAGCATTTCCAAGCAGGAAATGCGTCATGGCGAAGTCATCACCGCGGAAGTCGTCGGGATCGATGACAACTTCGTCACCGTCAACGCCGGCCTCAAGTCCGAGAGCCTGATTCCCGTCGAAGAGTTCAAGAACGACCGCGGCGAGCTGGAAGTGAATGTGGGCGATTTCGTGCAGGTCGCCATCGAATCCATCGAAGACGGTTTCGGCGCCACCAAGCTGTCGCGCGACCGCGCGCGCCGTCTGGCCGCCTGGCTGGATCTGGAAGCCGCCATGGAAGAAGGCCGCATCGTCAAGGGCCTTATCAACGGCAAGGTCAAGGGCGGTCTCACCGTCATGTGCAACGGCATCCGCGCCTTCCTGCCCGGTTCCCTGGTGGACGTGCGTCCCATCAAGGACACCACCCCGTTCGAGAACAAGGAATCCGAGTTCAAGGTCATCAAGCTGGACCGCAAGCGCAACAACGTCGTGGTTTCCCGCAAGGCCGTGCTGGAACAGAGCATGGGCGCCGAGCGCGAGAACCTGCTGGCCAACCTGAAGGAAGGCGCCACGGTCAAGGGCATCGTCAAGAACATCACCGAATACGGCGCCTTCGTGGACCTGGGCGGCATCGACGGCCTGCTGCACATCACCGACCTGGCCTGGCGCCGCGTCAAGCATCCTTCCGAAGTGGTCAATGTGGGCGACGAAGTCACCGCCATGGTGCTCAAGTTCGACCAGGAGAAGAACCGCGTTTCCCTGGGTCTCAAGCAGCTGGGCGAAGATCCCTGGGTCGGCCTCTCCCGTCGTTACCCCACCGGTACCCGCATGTTCGGCAAGGTGGCCAACCTCACCGACTACGGCTGCTTCGTCGAGATCGAGCCGGGCATCGAAGGCCTGGTGCACGTCTCCGAGATGGACTGGACCAACAAGAACGTCAACCCGTCCAAGATGGTTTCCCTGGGCGATGAAGTGGAAGTCATGGTGCTGGAGATCGACGAGGACCGTCGCCGCATCTCCCTGGGCATGAAGCAGTGCAAGGCCAACCCCTGGGACGATTTCGCCCTCAACTTCAAGAAGGGCGACAAGGTCAGCGGCCAGATCAAGTCCATCACCGACTTCGGCGTGTTCATCGGCCTGGCCGGCGGCATCGACGGCTTGGTGCACCTGTCCGACCTGTCCTGGAGCCTCACCGGCGAGGAAGCCCTGCGCAACTACCGCAAGGGCGAAGAGGTGGAGGCCGTGGTGCTGGCCATCGACGTGGAGAAGGAGCGCATCTCCCTGGGCGTCAAGCAGATGGAGAACGACCCCTTCAACGCCTATGTGGCCACCCACGACAAGGGTGCCCTGGTCACCGGCACGGTGAAGTCCATGGATGCCAAGGGCGCCGTGATCCAGCTGGACGACGAGGTGGAAGGCTACCTGCGTGCCTCCGAAGTGTCGCGCGAACGGGTCGAGGACATCCGCACCCACCTGAAGGAAGAAGAGACGGTGGAGACGGTGATCATCAACGTCGATCGCAAGAACCGCCAGATCAACCTGTCCATCAAGGCCAAGGATGCGGCGGAGCAAGCCGACACCTTGCGCAAGCTGGCAGCTGAGCAGTCCACCGGTACCACCAACCTGGGTGCCCTGCTCAAAGCCAAACTTGACAATAAGAGCGGCGAGTGACGGAGGTGGGCGCAATGACCAAGTCGGAGCTTATTGCCCGGCTGGCGGAGCGCCATCCACATCTCGTGGCGGCGGATGCCGAACTTGCAGTGAAAACCATACTCGATGCCATGACCACCAGTCTGGTAACGGGTGAGCGGATCGAGATCCGCGGGTTCGGTAGTTTCAGTCTCAACTTTCGCCCGCCACGCGTGGGGCGCAACCCGAAAACCGGCGACAAGGTGCATGTGGCAGGCAAGTATGTGCCGCACTTCAAGGCGGGCAAGGAATTGCGCGACCGTGTGGACTACGTGGATTGACGCTCCGAAGCAAAAGAAAAGCGCCGCATCGCGGCGCTTTTTTCATTTCGACGGCACATGATTTCTGGTTGGGCGCCTAGCGCGCCGCTACAATCGACCCATTCCAAGCAATGACATTCCCGTGCGCCCCCTTGCACTGATCCTCAAGATTGCACTGTTTCTGCTTCTGCTCGGATTCGCGGCCAAGAACAGCGAATTCGTTACGCTGCGCTATTTCCTCGGCCTGCAATGGCAGACCCCCCTATCCCTGATCCTTCTGCTCACGTTCGCCGCCGGCCTGTTGGTGGGCTTGTTGGCCTGCTCCTTCCGGCTGTTGCACAACCATCACGAGCTGCGCGCCTACCGCCGCGCCGCCAAGTCGGACTAAGCGGACTTCAAGGGCACGCTACATGGAACTGGAAGCCTGGCACCTCCTGATCATCCCCCTGTTTTTCGCCCTGGGCTGGGGCGCGGCCCGGGTGGATATTCGCCACGTCATGCAGGAATCCAGGGCGGTTCCCCGGTCCTATTTCAAGGGTCTGAACTACCTGCTCAACGAGCAGCCGGACAAGGCCATCGAGGCCTTTCTGGAAGTGGCCAGGATGGACCCGGATACCCTGGAACTGCATCTCACCCTGGGCGCCTTGTTCCGGCGTCGCGGCGAGTTGGACCGGGCCATCCGCATCCACCAGAACCTGGTGGATCGGACCGATCTCGCCCAGGATCATCGTATGAAGGCGCTCTACGAGCTGGGCGAGGATTTCCTCAAGGCCGGCTTGCTGGACCGGGCCGAGGCGGTGTTCCGCCGCCTGGAAACGGGGGTGCATGCCCTGGATGCCTTGCGCAACATACTGGAGATCCAGGTGCTGACCAAGGATTGGCACCAGGCCATCCTGACCGCCGAACGCCTGGAGAAGCTCGGCTGTCCGGCCCAGAACGCGGACACCTCCCACTATTGCTGCGAGTTGGCCACCGCCGCCATGCTCAAAGGCGATCTCGAAGGGGCGCGGGACTATCTGAATCAGGCGCTGGCGCAGAATCGCCGTTCCGCCCGCGCCTGCATGCTGCTGGGGGACTTGGAGACCCAGGCCGGTCAGGATGAAGCAGCCATCGCCAGCTGGCGCCGGATCGAAGAGATCAATGCCGGTTTCCTTCCCGTCGTCGCCGAGCGTCTGGTGCAAACCTACGGCCGGCTCGGACGCATGGATGAAGTGATTCGTCTGCTCAAGGGCTATCTGGACCGGCAACCCAGCCCGGATCTGCTGCATCTGCTGTTCCAGACCGTGGCCCAGCACCAAGGCTGGGACGCGGCGCGCCAGCTGGCGGCGGAGGAGCTCAAGCGCCACCCCAGCCTGCGCGCCCTGGACGATTACCTTCAGGCCACCAACGCAGTCAATCCCGAATCGGTGGAAGGCCGTCTGGCCCAGGATCTGGTGCACCGGCAAGTCAGCAACTCGGCCTATTACCAGTGCGGCCATTGCGGCTTCAAACCGCGCCAGTTCTTCTGGCAATGCCCCGCGTGCGCGCGCTGGGACAGCATCACCCCGGAAAGACACGACCATGACTGATCCCCGCATCATCGTCGCCCTGGACTATCCCGACGCCGCCCAGGCGCTGGCCTTCGCCGGACGGGTGCGGCCCGAGCTGTGCCGCCTCAAGGTGGGCAAGGAGTTGTTCGTCGCCGCCGGCCCTGCCTTGGTGGAGGAGCTGGTGGGACGGGGCTTTGCTGTGTTTCTCGACCTCAAGTTCCACGACATTCCCAATACCGTGGCCCAGGCCTGCAAGGCCGCCGCCCGCCTGGGGGTATGGATGATGAATGTGCATGCCGCCGGCGGTCCGCGCATGATGCAGGCCGCCCGGGAGGCCTTGGAAGTCTTGCCCGAGCGCCCGCGCCTGATCGCGGTGACGGTGTTGACCAGCATGGGCGAGGCAGAGCTGCGCGCCATCGGTGTGGAGGCGAATGCCAAGCAGCAGGTCATGCGCCTGGCTGGTCTGGCCCGGGAGACGGGCATGGATGGCGTGGTGTGTTCCGCCCAGGAGGCTGTGGACTTGCATCAGGCCTTCGGCCGTGACTTCCTGCTGGTGACGCCGGGTATCCGCCCCGTCGGCAGTGAGGTGGGCGACCAGACCCGTATCCTCACCCCGGCCCAAGCCATCCAGGCTGGCGCCGATTATTTGGTCATCGGCCGACCTATCACTCAGGCCGCCGACCCTGTCGCCGCCCTGCAACAGATTTCCGCTGAAATTAGCCCTTTGATAGGAGCTGCGTCATGAAAATCGCCATCGCCGGTACCGGCTACGTAGGCCTCTCCAACGCCATTCTGCTCGCGCAGCACAACGAGGTGGTCGCCCTCGATATCGTTCCCGAGAAGATCGATATGCTCAATCGCAAGGTGTCCCCCATCGTCGACGATGAGATCGAGGATTACCTGAAAAACAGAGCGCTCAATTTCCGCGCCACGCTAGACAAGCGGGATGCCTACGCGGGAGCCGATTTCGTGATCATCGCCACCCCCACCGACTACGACCCCGAGACCAACTACTTCAATACCCGCTCGGTGGAGGCCGTGATCCAGGACGTCAAGGCCATCAATCCCCAGGCGGTCATGATCCTCAAGTCCACGGTTCCGGTCGGCTACACTGCCAAGCTGAAGGCCCAGTTCAATTGCGAGAATCTCATCTTCTCGCCCGAGTTCCTGCGCGAAGGCCAGGCCCTATACGACAACCTGCACCCTTCGCGCATCGTCATCGGCGAACAGTCCCAGCGCGCGGAAACCTTTGCCAACCTGCTCAGGCAAGGCGCCATCAAGCAGGACATCCCGGTGCTGTTCACCGACTCCACCGAGGCCGAGGCCATCAAGCTGTTCGCCAACACCTACCTGGCCATGCGCGTGGCCTATTTCAACGAACTGGACACCTACGCCGCCACCCATGGCCTGGACACCAAGCACATCATCCAGGGCGTGTGCCTGGACCCGCGCATCGGCGACCACTACAACAATCCCTCGTTCGGCTATGGCGGCTACTGCCTGCCCAAGGACACCAAGCAGCTCCTGGCCAACTACCAGGACGTGCCCCAGAACCTGATGCGCGCCATCGTCGACTCCAACACCACGCGCAAGGACTTCGTCGCCGACAGCATCCTCAAGCGCAAGCCCAAGATCGTCGGCATTCATCGCCTGATCATGAAGAGCGGTTCGGACAATTTCCGCGCCTCCAGCATCCAGGGCATCATGAAGCGCATCAAGGCCAAGGGCATCGAGGTCATCGTCTACGAGCCGGTGCTGACGGAAGCGGAGTTCTTCCACTCCCGGGTGGTCAACGACCTGGCGGAGTTCAAGCGCCAGTCCGACGTCATTGTCGCCAACCGCATCACCGAGGACATCCGCGACGTGGCGGACAAGGTCTACAGCCGCGACCTGTTCGGCAAGGACTGAAAACATAGTTGGCAGTTTTCAGTTGGCAGTATTCAGAAACTGCCTATGTTGACTGCTGACTGACCACTGCCAACTGACGACTATTTTTTATGTATAAAACCATTGAGGAATTCGTTGGCAACACGCCCCTGGTGCGGCTGAAGAAGCTGCCCGGGGCGAGTTCCAACGTGGTGCTGGTGAAGCTGGAGGGCAACAACCCGGCCGGCTCGGTGAAGGACCGGCCGGCCCTGGCCATGATCGCCAAGGCCGAGGCCCGGGGCGAGATCCGGCCCGGCGATACCCTGATCGAGGCCACCTCCGGCAACACCGGCATCGCCCTGGCCATGGCCGCCGCCATCAAGGGCTACCGCATGGTCCTGATCATGCCCGAGCACCTTTCCATCGAACGGCGCCAGACCATGCGTGCCTACGGCGCCGAGCTGGTGCTGGTCAGCAAGCAGGCGGGCATGGAGGGGGCGCGGGACCTGGCCGAGCAGATGCAGCGGGAGGGCAAGGGCAATATCCTCGACCAGTTCTCCAACCCGGACAATCCGCTCGCCCACTACGAGAGCACCGGTCCGGAGATTTGGCGCGATACCGGCGGCAAGGTCACCCACTTCGTTTCCAGCATGGGCACTACCGGCACCATCATGGGCTGTTCGCGCTACCTGAAGGAGATGAATCCGGACATCCAGATCGTCGGCGTGCAGCCGGAGGAGGGCGCCCAGATCCCCGGCATCCGCAAATGGCCGGCGGAGTATGTGCCGTCCATCTGCGACTATTCCCGGGTGGACCGCATGATCTATGTGGGACAGGCCGACGCCGAGGACACGGCGCGCCGGCTGGCCAGCGAGGAGGGCATCTTCGCCGGCATCTCCTCGGGCGGGGCGCTGTGGGCGGCCTTGCAGATATCGAAGGAAGTGGAGAACGCGGTGATCGTCTCCATCGTCTGCGACCGGGGGGACCGGTATTTATCCACCGGGGTGTTCCCGGCCTAGCGGCACAGGCGGTTCATTCCCGACCCGGTCCCCATCCTGCCGGGCGCACAAAAAAAACGGGCTACGGTTTCCCGTAGCCCGTTCCAGCAAAACCAACAATTACATCGCAGTGAAATCCAGATCCAGATGGGGGGAATCCGCATCCTCCAGATTCTGGTCGATCATCTCCCAGGTTTCCGCATCAATGATCGCTTCGGCGGGGTGATGGGCAAAAGCCGAAAACGAGGTGAGCAGGGAGGTGAGTGCTGCAATTTGAATGGCCTTTTTCATATCTCGGTTCCTATGAGGTTCAAAAAAATCAAGCGGTTCATTCCGTCCGCCGCGTTCGCTTTTTGAGCGGCCGAGGCGCCTTGCTGACCGTTGATGTGAAGCATCATAAGAACAAGATGTATCCGAGCAATATCAGGCCAGTTACCAAATGTATCGTGGTGTTTCAGACCCAAGGGATCCGCGCCCCTGGCGTACTTTCAGGCGATTGATACTGGCCGCGCCTGGGGTCGCCGCGCAACCAGGAGCGTTTTCATCCCTGCCGCCAGAGCAGGAAGACGCAGGGGCGGCGCTCGATTTCGGGGTCGCTCGTGCGCCATTGGGCGATGCTGCGGGTGGCGAGAATCTCGTTTTCCAGGGTGAGGTCGCAGGCCAGGGTCAGCAGGGTGTCATCGCGGCAGGCGGCGAGGAGGGAGGTCAGCATGGCCCGGTTGCGGTACGGGGTTTCGATGAAGACCTGGGCGGCGTCGTCCTTCTCCGCCTTCTTCTCCAGTTCACGCAAGGCCTTGGCGCGTTCCTCCGGCTTGGCCGGCAGGTAGCCGTGGAAGGTGAAACGCTGGCCCACCAGGCCAGACCCCATCAAGGCCAGCAGAATGGAGGAGGGGCCCACCAGGGGTTTGACGCGAATGCCTTGGCGGTGGGCGAGGCGCACCAGATCGGCGCCCGGGTCCGCCACCGCCGGGCATCCGGCCTCGGAGATCAGGCCCACGTCCTGGCCGGCCAGCAGGGGGGCGAGCAGGGCCTCCAACTGGTCTTTCGGGGTGTGCTCGTTCAGTTCCAGCAGGGTCAGTTGCTGCAGCGGCACGGCCGTGCCGATTTGCTTGAGGAAGGCGCGGGCGGTCTTGGCCTGCTCCACGACGAACACGGACAGGCCGGCGGCGATGCGCCGGGTCTCCTCGGGTAGCACCCAATCCAGGGGGGTGGCGCCGAGGGGGGTGGGGATCAGGTAGAGGGTGCCGGGCACATCAAACCGCGTACGTCAGCACGTCCAGGCCCTCGTTGGCCAGCATCTCGGTGAGCTTGATGAGGGGCAGGCCCACCAGGGCGTTGGGGTCTTCTGTCTCGTAGCGGGCGATCAGGGCGATGCCCAGGGATTCGCTGCGCGCGCTGCCGCAGCAGTTGTAGGGCTGGTCCTTGTGGAGATAGGCCTCGATCTGGGCATCGGTGTAGTCGCGCATGATCAGGCGCACCGGCACGTTGGCGGTCTGGGCGCGGCCGCTGCGGCTGTTGAGCAGGGTCAGGGCGGTGTGGAATTCCAGGGCCTTGCCACGCATGCTCTTGAGCTGTTCGACCGCCTTGTCATGGCTGCCGGGTTTGCCCAGTTGCCGACCTTCCAGCAGGGCGACCTGGTCGGAGCCGATGATCAGGGCGTCGGGAAAGCGGGTGGCCACCGCCTGGGCCTTGAGCAGGGACAGGCGCTGGGCGGTGCCGTCCGGTGTCTCGTTGGGCAGGGGGGTTTCATCCACCTCCGGGGCGACGGTCTCGAAGGGCACGCCCAGGCGAGCCAGGAGTTCGCGCCGGTAGGGGGAGGTGGAGGCGAGGACCAGCTTCACTCGGGCTGGATCTCTACCAGGACCTGGTCCGGCGTGACCGCATCGCCCTTGGTGACATGCGTCGCCACGACGATGCCGGCCACCGGGGCCTGCACCTCGTTTTCCATCTTCATGGCCTCGATCACCAGCACGCCGTCGCCGGCCTTCACCTTGTCCCCCACCTTGACCTTCACGTCGACGATGGTGCCCGGCATGGCGGTGGTGACGCAGCCGGCGTGGGTGGGACGGGGGCGCTGCTTGCTGTCGCCGCCGGCGC
>JBGSHR010000427.1:0-5210 GCA_041752155.1 Thiobacillaceae bacterium
CCGCTCTTGCCGCCCACCGACTGGCCGATGGCCGCACCAGCGGCAGCGCCGATACCGCCTCCCACCGCGGTCGTGGCGGTATCACCCGCCTGGGCCGCGGCCATGCCCATAGCCAACAACACCATCAGAAAACTGGAAATCCCGCGCATATCTGCTCCTTCAAACGCTGCGTCATTGATCGGTGATCGGATGCTAATCCGAATTACCCAGACCGGGAGTGAGGCTTGACACATTCGGAGAGAAGCCGGGCCCGCGCAAACCAATAGGAAACCGCCCCACCATACGAGCGGCATATCTGAAACTGATCGATAAATTCAACTGCGCGTATTGCGCCTGCGCCAATGAATTGGCCGCCTATTTCAAGCGGGTGGCGGGGATGAAGGAACAGTATTGGCACCTCATCGAACTGCCCAGCACACTTGGAATTCCACGTCGACTGAGGCCGGTTGGCGGACTATGGCGACGCGATAGGATATCGCCGGAAATTGGCAGAACATCGGCACAGCCCACAACATGATGAATGGTCTGCTGGGCTCCGGCTTGCCGCTAGCGGCAATGCCCGGCAATCCGGAACCACCCCGATTTGATTATTCTGTGAATTAATTCTTGCGCCAGTGCGCGCTATGACGTATTTTTTGCCTCGCAGTCGATACAAGCAGTGTAGTAGTTGTCGTTCCGTAGTAACTGACCTCGTGGTTTTGTCACTTCAGTACCGTCCCTACATTCCTTGATGTCACCGCAGCAATACCTGGACGCAAGTCCAACTTTAATTTTTATCCGCAAAGGAATGTAAATGGCTACTGGCACTGTTAAATGGTTCAATGATTCCAAGGGCTTCGGCTTCATCACCCCCGACGAAGGCGGCGAAGATCTGTTCGCCCACTTCTCCGAGATCCAGGGCAACGGCTTCAAGTCTCTGAAAGAGGCTCAGCGCGTCACCTTCGAAATCAAGACCGGCCCCAAAGGCAAGCAAGCCTCCAATATCCAGCCGATGTAATGGCTTTCTCCGTCCGTGGGACGGGGGCGTATCACCCCACCACGGACGGTTTTGGAAGATTCAAACCGGGCATGCCCGATCTGCCTATTTGATGCGTGCCGCAGGCGCTTCCACCCTACTCTCTGCTACTATCCGCACCGCGACATTCGTTCCAGTCTCCCTGTCGCAGCCGAGCTTTCCCCCTCATTCTCATCCGCCTAAGACTGGCGCCATTTTTGGCGGCAGGCCGATGTTGTTTCCGGAGTTTTCATGCATTTTTCCGATCTCGGCCTCGCCGAAGAACTCGTGCGCGCCGTTACTGATCACGGCTACACCGAACCCACCCCCATTCAGCAGCAGGCCATTCCCGCCGTGTTGGCGGGCGGCGACCTGCTCGCCGGCGCCCAGACCGGAACCGGCAAGACCGCTGGTTTCGTGCTGCCCATCCTGCAACGTTTGACCGATAAATCGACCCAAGGCCCCTCCACGGGGCGCGCCCCGATCCGGGCGTTGATCCTCACCCCTACCCGGGAACTGGCCGCCCAGGTGGAGGAAAGCGTACGCACCTACGGCAAGTACACCTCCCTGACCTCCATGGCCATGTTCGGCGGGGTCAACATCAATCCCCAGATCACCAAGCTGCGCGGCCGAGTGGACATCCTCGTGGCCACGCCCGGGCGCCTGCTGGACCATGTCCAGCAGAAGAACGTGGACCTGTCCCAGGTGCAGATCCTGGTGCTGGACGAGGCCGATCGCATGCTGGACATGGGCTTCATCCGCGACATCAAGAAGATCCTCGCCCTGTTGCCGAAGCAGCGCCAGAACCTGCTGTTCTCCGCCACCTTCTCCGAGGAGATCAAGACCCTGTCGGACGGATTGCTGAACAATCCGGCCCTGATCGAAGTGGCGCGCCGCAATGCCACCGCCGAGAACATCTCCCAGAAGGTCTATGGCGTCAGCCGGGAAAACAAGCGCCAGCTCCTGTCCCACCTGATCAAGACCCACCAGTGGTTCCAGGTGCTGGTCTTCACCCGTACCAAGCACGGCGCCAACCGGCTGGCCGAGCAACTCGGCAAGGAAGACATTCCTGCCATGGCCATCCACGGCAACAAGAGCCAGGCGGCCCGGACCCGTGCCCTGTCCGAGTTCAAGAAAGGTGATCTTCAGGTCTTGGTGGCTACCGACATCGCCGCCCGGGGCATCGATATCAACGATCTGCCCCACGTGGTGAATTACGAACTGCCCAACGTCCCCGAGGACTATGTACACCGCATCGGCCGTACCGGCCGGGCCGGCGCGGATGGCGAGGCGATTTCCCTGGTATGTGTGGACGAACACGAGTTTCTGGCCAACATCGAACGGCTCATCAAACGCCAATTGCCCAGGGAGGTCGTCCCCGGCTTCGAACCCGACCCCAACGAGCGTCCCCAGCCCATCCAGATGCGCAGTCAGGAACACCAACGTGGACGGGGACAGCCGGGCAGAGGCCAGGCACGACCGGGCGGCTCCCCGGGTGCCAAGCCCCGTCCCGCGGGTGGGCCGAATAGCGCAAAGCCGGCCTCATCCCACCGTTCCGGCGGCCGCAACCGCTGATCACTCCCGTCGCCGCCCCATCGGCGGCGGTTAAGGTGTAGCAGTCCGTGGTGTGGGTTTGGGCCATGCCCGCCATCAGCGCGCGGCATGGCAGATGTCAATATCGCCTAACTTGAAGCCATGCGGCTTCAGGTTCCGCCCTATCAATCAGACGGGCGATGAACAAGCAATGGAAAAAAGCATCCAGGGCTTAGTCGAACAGGGCGTCGATGTCATCCTGGGAGACCCGTTCCTGGGTTTGGAGCGCGGGACCGGCCAGCAGGCCCGGGTCCGGTTCGTCCTCCACCAGCAGATGCACCAGGCTGTCTTCCATTCTCTGCACCATGACCATCAGCTTGTTGACCACTTGCCCGACCAGATCCTGAAACGCCTGGGCCTGGATGATCTCGTTGGTATCGGCGCCGCTGAGCTGGTGTTCCGCCACCAGGCGGTTCAGGAACGCCCTGATCTCGGGAGATCGCGTCTTGCTCACCAGCGCCGCGGCTTCGACCTGCTGGCCGCGTAGGCGCTCGCAGATCGCTTCCGTCGCATTCAAGGTCTGGCCGGCGGACTGTTCCGTCAGGGCCGAGATATAACGCAAACGGTCCCGCGCATTGCTCACCACATTGGTCTGGGGCAGATCCTGGTCGCCAATGTCCTGAATGGTAAAACGCAGCTCTTCCACCATGGACACGATGTCCCGGCGCAAGGAATCGACATCACTCATTCGGTACTCCCTATTCATTTCACCCCGCATAACGGCAATTCCAGCCAATTCTTTTGCGATAAATGAAAACAGTGGGGGATAGGGCTTGTGCTATATGCCGTATTTTCCGATTCGTCTTCTCACGAAATGCCCCCCTCCCCCACCTGCCCTTGCGGGTCCGGCCGTTCCTACCCGGATTGCTGCGGTCCACTCCATGCCGGCAACGTCCCGGCTGCCAACGCCGAAGCGTTAATGCGTTCCCGCTACTGCGCATTTGTGCTGGGCGATGAAGACTATCTACTGCAAACCTGGCATCCGGATACCCGCCCCGAAAATCTGCATCTTGCGGAAGAGCCCGTGCCGAAATGGCTGGGCTTGGCCATCAAGCGTCACGAGGCAACAGGGGCGGATCAGGCCGTTGTCGAATTCGTGGCCCGCTACAAGATCGCCGGACGGGCGTTTCGGCTACACGAAACCAGCCGCTTTCTGCGCGTCGATGGCCTCTGGTTCTACATGGACGGCGAGGTCCGCTAGGTGGATTTTCCTGGGGGCAATCCAGGTCTAGTATGGGATGGCGCGCCCGACATGCAATTTCGCTATCGCATAGAGAGAAGGAGACCGGATATGGCTACTTTTATCGACCAGGAAGGCGAGTTCCACAACGAGCGTCGCCGCAACCCCCACTTGCGCAAGATCTATCCGGACGCGCGCGTGCGTATCGATCACTTCTTCCATGCCGCCAATGGCTGGGCCGGGAGCCCCATCGATTACCTGGCCTTGCGCGTCATCCATGAGGCCTATCCCGAGCTGACCACCCAGGAAGTCCGGGTCCTGATGGAAGCCATCGAGACACAATACCAACAGTCACTTGGACCCAAACTCGAGCCTGATCAAGATTAGCCACCGCCCTCCCGAGACACGGGGAGCGGGCCAGGCGGTTTATGATGCCCCTTTTATTGAGGACATCGACGCCCCATGGATTACGGCCTGATTCGCACCCTGCATGTCGGCACCGTCCACGCCACCTTGATTTTGTTCCTGTTGCGCGGCTTCTGGATGATCACCGACTCCCCCCGTCTGCAGGACCGCTGGGTCAGGGTAGTGCCCCATATCAACGATACCCTGCTGTTGATCGCCGCCATCGCCATGCTGGTGGTCGGCGGCCTCAACCCCATCGACCACCCCTGGATACTGGCCAAGATCATCGGCCTGCTCGCCTATATCGGCCTCGGCACCGTGGCCCTCAAGCGCGGTCGCAGCAAGGCCGTGCGGGTCCAGGCGCTGATCGCCGCGCTGGCGGTGTTCGGCTACATCCTGGCGGTGGCCATCACCAAACAGGTCGTTCCCGGCCTGGCCTGAAGCGGATGCCGCCATGAGCTCCCTGCCCGCGCTACCCACCTTGCTGGCCAGCAAAAAACGCCTGGTGGCGCTACGCCACGACATACACGCCCACCCGGAACTGGCCTACCAGGAGCACCGCACCAGCGACATCGTCGCGGCCTTTCTCCAATCCCATGGCATCGAGGTGCACCGGGGCCTGGCCGGCACCGGGGTGGTCGGCGTGCTCAAGCACGGCGCCAGCGAGCGCGCCATCGCCCTGCGCGCGGACATGGATGCCCTGCCCGTGCTCGAGCAAAATCTGTTCCCGCACCGCTCCAAGCACGAGGGCAAGATGCACGCCTGCGGCCACGACGGCCACACCGCCATGCTGCTGGGAGCGGCTGAGCACTTGGCGGCGAACAAGGACTTCGACGGCAGCGTGGTATTCATCTTCCAGCCCGCCGAAGAGACCGACGGCGGCGCCCGGGTGATGATCGAGCAAGGCCTGTTCGAACGCTTCCCGGTGGAATCCGTGTACGGCATGCATAACTGGCCCGGGCTGCCCGCCGGCCAGTTTTCGGTCCACGCCGGCCCGGTCATGGCCTGCGCCGATCAGTTCGACATCGTCATCAAGGG
>JBGSHR010000428.1:0-1808 GCA_041752155.1 Thiobacillaceae bacterium
CCCCGGCACCGCCAGCAGGCCGCTGGGCTTGTCCAGCACCAGCAGGGCGGCGTCGGCGTAGACGACCTCCAGCCCGGTCGACGGAACCACCGGCGGCAAGCCGGACGCGCCGGTCACACCCAATACCCCGGCCCCACTGAATACCCGGTCACGCCCAATACTTGGCCTTGTCCGGCAACACCCAGCGCACCCCGCCGCGGGGGTCCGCCTTGTCGCCCTGGTAGCGGGGAATCAGGTGGATATGCAGATGCGGCACGGACTGGCCGCCGGCCGGGCCCTGGTTGATGCCGATGTTGTAGCCGTCGGGCTGGTGGCGCTCGTCCAGGATGCTCTGGCCCAGGCTCAGGGCCTTGAGCAGGGCCACTTGCTCCGCCTCGGTGGCCTCGGCCAGGGTGGCGAAATGGCGACGCGGGATGATCACCGTGTGGCCCGGGGAGACGGGAAAACCGTCCTTGTAGACCACGGTGAGGGCGTCCTCGGCCAGGATGCGGGCCGGGTCCAGGACGCAGAAGGGACAGGGTTTGGCGGCGGGCTGGGTCATGACAGCGGAAACGGGAATATGGAAAGCCCGGGATTATCCGTCATCCCCCGGCGATCACGCCTCTCGGGATGCCCAAGGCATGGCTGGCATGGACTCTCACAGCCCCCGCCGTTTTGCCGCCGCCGCTCCGGTCAAACGCCGGAAAGCTTCAGCCTTCGCCGCAAGGTCTTATCCAGGCAATCGGCCCGATTGCACGTCAGCAGCACCAAGCCTGGATAAGCGGCCAAGCGCTCCAGCAGATAGCTCACTTCCAGGTTGGCGTAGCGGTCGTGGGCATCCCGCACGTCCGTGCGCTTGCCGAACAGGGCATCGGCCTCGTCGAAAAACAGGATCCATCCCCTGTCCTCCGCCCGCGCGAAAAGCCTGTCGAGATTCTTCTCCGTCTCGCCGATGTACTTGCTCACCACCCGGGCCAGATCCAGGTGGCCCAGGCGCGTGCCTTCCGCCGCGGCCAGTTTCCGCGCCGCCGCCAGCCGGGCCGTCTTGCTCCCGGCCACCAGCAGCCGCACCGTATGTTTTCTGTCGGATGTCATGTCAGCACCTCCCTGAATGCCCCAAGTTCACCGGCCGGGGCGGACCTGTATCAGCCGATGTAATCCCGCTTGCCCAGCTCCACCCCGTTGTGGCGCAGGATGTCGTAGGCCGTGGCGACGTGGAAAAAGAAATTCGGCAGGGCGCGCTGCAACAGGTAGTCCTGGCCGCGATAGGTGTTCACCGTCTCGCCGTGCTGGATGACCGCCTCCCGCTCCTCCGAATCGTTGATCTGCTCCGGGGTGAAGGACTCCAGGTAGGCGATGGTCTGCCTCACCCGCTCGATCAGCTCGGGGAAGCTCTGCTCGCTGTTCTCGAACTCGGGGGCCATCACCCCCGCCAGCCTGGCGGCGCCGTTCTTGGCATGGTCGCAGGCCACCTGCACCTGCTTGGCGAAGGCGAACATGTCCGGGTAGAGGCGATAGCCGATCAAAGCCGCCGGGTCGATCTTGTGGGTCTCGCAATGAACCGCCGCCTTGGCCAGGATCGCGGCCAGGTTGTTCAGCATGCGGATGAAGACCGGCACCGAGGCCGGGTACATGGAGAGGGTCATGGTGGGCACTCCTCAAGGAGGGAAGGAATAAACAACGGAAATCGCGCAAAGCCGACAGGCGAATATCGCGCCTGGGCGGAATCCTGCCTTGTCGGCTCAGTATAGACAGCCGCGCGCGCCACCCGGCGGGACCGGCCCTTACGCCAGGTCGGCCCTTCCGCAAGACACGACGTCCCCCACCGC
>JBGSHR010000429.1:0-2230 GCA_041752155.1 Thiobacillaceae bacterium
CCGGTGCCGCGCGGGTAGCGCACGGCGCTGGGGCCGTCGTGCAGGAAGGCGGTGGTGAGCAGGCGCCGGCACTCGTTCTCGTCGGAAGGCGCGGCGATCAGCATATTGGGCACGCAGCGTAGGAAGGAGAGATCGAAGGCGCCGGCGTGGGTCGGTCCATCGGCGCCCACCAGGCCTGCCCGATCGATGGCCAGCAGCACTGGCAGACCTTGCAGGGCAATGTCGTGGATGAGCTGGTCGTAGGCGCGTTGCAGGAAGGTGGAGTAGATCGCCACCACGGGTTTTTTGCCTTCGCAGGCCAGACCGGCGGCAAAGGTGAGGGCATGCTGCTCGGCGATGCCCACGTCGAAATAACGTTCCTTGAAGCGCTGGGTGAACTCGGTCAGACCCGAGCCTTCACACATGGCCGGGGTGATGGCCACCAGGCGCGGGTCGGTCGCCGCCATGTCGCACAGCCACTGGCCGAAGACGTCGGTGTAGCTGGGACGCGCCGGGGTCTTGGCGGCCACGCCTTCCTCCACCTTGAACTTGCCCACGCCGTGATACAGGCAGGGATTGGCCTCCGCCAGGTCGTAGCCCTTGCCCTTCTTGGTGACCACATGCAGGAACTGGGGGCCCTTGAGCTGGCGGATGTTGCTCAGGGTGGACATGAGCACGTCCAGGTCGTGGCCGTCGATGGGCCCCAGGTAGTTGAAACCGAATTCCTCGAACAAGGTGCCCGGCGTGACCATGCCCTTGAGATGCTCTTCCGCCCGCTTCGCCAACTCGTGGATGGGGGGGAGGGTGGAGAGCAGGCGTTCGCCCCGGCTGCGTAGCTGGTTGTAGAAACGTCCGGACAGCAATTTTGTGAGGTAGCTGTTCATGGCGCCCACGTTGGCGCTGATGGACATGTCGTTGTCGTTGAGCACCACCAGGACGTTGGCGTCCATGGCGCCAGCGTTGTTCAAGGCTTCGAAGGCCATGCCGGCGGTCATGGCGCCATCGCCGATCACCGCCACCGCGCGCCGGTCCGAGCCTTCCAGCTTGGCCGCTACGGCCATGCCCAGAGCGGCGGAAATGGAGGTGCTGGAATGGCCGGCGACGAAGGCGTCGTAGGGGCTTTCTTCCCGTTTCGGAAACCCCGACAAGCCGTCGGTCTGGCGCAGGGTGTGCATGCGCTCGCGCCGGCCGGTGAGGATCTTGTGGGCGTAGGTCTGGTGGCCCACGTCCCAGATGATGCGGTCTTCCGGGGTGTCGAATACCGCATGAAGGGCCACGGTCAGTTCCACCACCCCGAGGTTGGAGGCGAGATGGCCGCCGGTGCGGGAGACGCTGTCGATGATGAAACCGCGCAGCTCGTCGGCCAGGTCCTTGAGCTCTCCCCGGTCGAGTTGCTTCAGATCAGCGGGGGAGTTGATGCGGTCCAGCAGGCTCATGTCCGGGCGAGGGCTCAGTAACGGCGGTCGATGATGAAGCGGGCGACATCGGCCAGACGACCACCGGATGCGGCGAAGGGGGCGATACTGGCCAATGCATCCTCGCTCAGTTCCCGCGCGTAGGCGCGGGCTTCCTTGGCGGACATCAGGGTCAGGTAGGTGGCCTTGCCTTGGGCGGCATCCTTGCCAGCGGTCTTGCCCAAGGTGGCGGTGTCGGTCTCGGCATCCAGCACGTCGTCCATGACCTGGAAGGCCAGGCCGACGCAATGGGCGTAGCGCTCCAGGCGCGCGCGGGTGTCTGTGTCCAGGGCGCCGGCGGACAGGGCGCCCAGCAGTACGGCGGCCTGGATCAGGGCGCCGGTCTTGTGGATGTGCATGAACTCCAGTTCGGCGAATTCCAGGGCGCGGCCGGTACTGTCCAGATCCACCGCCTGGCCGCCGGCCATGCCCCGGGAACCGCTGGCCCGGGCCAACAGGTGCAGCATTTCCAGCTGCACCTTGGCATCCATGCCTAGACCGGGGGCATCCACGCCTAGACCGGGGGCATCCGCACCCAGGCCGGGCGCCGCCAGCATCTCGAAGGCCAGGCTTTGCAGGGCGTCGCCCACCAGCAGGGCGGTGGCCTGGTCGAACTGGACGTGGCAGGTGGGTTTGCCCCGGCGCAGATCGTCATTATCCATGCAGGGCAGATCGTCGTGGGTCAGGGAATAGATGTGGATCAGCTCCACCGCCACGGCGCCCGCTTCGACCCGGTTCGGGTCCGCCCCCACAACTTCGCCGGCGGCGTAGGCCAGCATGGGGCGCACGCGCTTGCC
>JBGSHR010000430.1:0-4924 GCA_041752155.1 Thiobacillaceae bacterium
CACCGGCCGCGGCATCGGCCCGGCCTACGAGGACAAGATCGCGCGCCGCGCCATCCGCATGCAGGACCTGTTCCACCGCGAGCGCTTCGCCGCCAAGCTGGGCGAGGTGCTGGACTACCACAACTATGTGCTCAAGCATTACTTCAAGTGGGAGACCGTGGACTTCCACCAGACCCTGGACCAGACCATGGAGCTGGCCGAGCGCATCAAGCCCATGATCGGCGACGTGCCGCGCCTGCTCTATG
The DNA here is from genome assembly GCA_041752155.1 of Thiobacillaceae bacterium. Lineage (GTDB taxonomy): Bacteria > Pseudomonadota > Gammaproteobacteria > Burkholderiales > Thiobacillaceae > PFJX01. Next base: position 246 of record JBGSHR010000430.1, read on the forward strand.
AAGCCAACAAGCGCGACGAGAACCTGCTGTTCGAGGGCGCCCAGGGCACCCTGCTGGACATCGACCACGGCACCTATCCCTTCGTCACCTCCAGCAACTGCACCGCCGGTGGCGCTTCCACCGGCAGTGGCATGGGCCCCTCCAGCATGCATTACGTGCTGGGCATCACCAAGGCTTACACCACCCGTGTGGGTTCCGGTCCCTTCCCCACCGAGCTGTTCGACGACAACGGCAAATGGCTGGCGGAGAAGGGCAACGAGTTCGGCGCCACCACCGGACGGCCGCGCCGTTGCGGCTGGTTCGATGCCGCCGCCCTGAAGCGCGCCATCCAGATCAACGGCGTCTCAGGCCTGTGCGTCACCAAGTTGGACGTGCTGGACGGCATGGACACGGTGCGCATCTGCACCGGCTACAAGCTGGGCGGCGAGGTGTGCGATATCCTGCCGGTGGGTTCCGAGATGCTGGCCGACTGCGAGCCGATCTACGAGGACCACCCCGGCTGGAAGGAAACCACCGTCGGCGTGAAGTCCTTCGAGGCGCTGCCCGCCAACGCCCAGACCTATCTGAGGCGCATGGAAGAGCTGTGCGAAGTGCCCGCCGACATCATCTCCACCGGCCCGGACCGGGAAGAGACCATCGTGCGCCGGCATCCCTTCGTCTAAATCGAACAGGGCGCGCCATCCCCAGGCCGGCTACCCGACCCTGATGCGCGTCCTGGTCTTTTTCCTGCTGTTGCTCGCCGGCTGCTCCGGCCCGGTCAACAGCCCCTATCCGGACGCCGAACCCGGCAAGTCCGTCCTCTATTCCGCCTTCGGCGAACGCCCCAAGCACCTGGACCCGGCCCGTTCCTACAGCGAGAACGAGAACGTCTACATCGGCAACATCTACGAGCCGCCGCTGCAATACCACTATCTGAAGCGGCCCTACCAGCTGGAGCCCCAGACCACCGTAGGCATGCCGACGGTGCGCAACCTGGACGCCGCCGGCCATGTGCTGCCGCCTGGCGCGCCGGTGGAGCGGATCGCCGTCTCCGAATACGAGATCCGCATCAAGCCCGGCATCCGCTACCAGCCCCATCCCTGTTTCGCCAAGGATGCCCAGGGCCAGCCGCGCTACATCCCCATCAAGCTGGAAGAGCTGGCCGGCATCGACCGCTTTCAGGACTTCCGGGAGCGGGGCAGCCGGGAGCTGACCGCGGCGGACTACGTCTACCAGGTGCGCCGCCTGGCCCATCCCCGGGTGCAGTCGCCCATCCTGGGCCTGATGTCGGACCACATCGTCGGCCTGAAGGCGCTGGCCCAGGCCCTGGACCAGGCGGCCAAGGATCTGCCCAAGGATGCTTATCTGGACATCTCCCGCCCCCCCTTCCCCGGGGCCTATGTGGTGGACCGTTACACCTACCGCATTCGCATCCAGGGCAAATATCCCCAGTTCGCCTATTGGCTGGCCATGACCTTCTTCGCGCCGGTGCCGGAGGAGGCGGAACGCTTCTATCGCCAGCCCGGCATGGAGGAAAAGAACTTCACCCTGGACTGGCAGCCGGTGGGCACCGGCGCCTATTACCTGGCGGAGAACGACCCCAACCGGGTGCTGCGCCTGGTGCGCAATCCCCATTACCACGAAGACTATTTCCCCAGCGAGGGCGATCCGGGCGATGCCGCCGCCGGCTATCTGGCGGATGCCGGCAAGCGCCTGCCCATGGTGGACGAGGTGATCTACTCCCTGGAAAAAGAGGACGTGCCCTACTGGAACAAATTTCTGCAAGGCTATTACGACGCCTCCGGGGTGAGTTCAGACAGCTTCGACCAGGCCATCCGCATCGGTGCCGACGGCCAGCCCGACCTCACCCCGGACATGCTCGCGCGCGGCATCCTGCTCTCCACGGCGGTGCGCGCTTCCAACTGGTACCTGGGTTTCAACATGCTGGACCCGGTGGTGGGGGGGCTCTCGGAGCGGGGACGCAAGCTGCGCCAAGCCCTATCCATCGCCCTGGACTACGAGGAATTCATCTCCATCTTCCTCAACGGCCGCGGCCTGCCCGGCCAGGGGCCCATTCCCCCCGGCATCTTCGGCCTGCGCGAAGGGGAGGCCGGCATCAACCCGGTGGTCTACCGCTGGGTGAAGGATGGCCAGGGCGGCCATGCCCAGCGCCGGTCCCTGGAGGAGGCCAAGCGTCTGTTGGCCGAGGCCGGCTATCCCGGTGGCCGCGATGCCGTCACCGGTCAGCCCCTCACCCTCCATTTCGACACCATGGCCAGCGGGCCCGAGGCCGCTTCGCGCATGGGCTGGTTCCGCAAACAGTTCACCCGGCTCGGCATCCAGTTGGTGGTGCGCTCCACCGACTACAACCGCTTCCAGGACAAGATGCTCAAGGGCAATGCCCAGCTGTTCGAATGGGGCTGGAATGCCGACTACCCGGACCCGGAGAACTTCCTGTTCCTGCTCTACGGCCCCAACAAGAAGGTGGGTAACAACGGCGAGAACGCCGCCAACTACCAGAACCCGGCTTTCGACCGCCTGTTCGAGCACATGAAGGACATGGACAACGGCCCGGCGCGCCAAGTGGTGATCGACGCGATGATGCGGATCGTGCGGGAGGACGCCCCCTGGGTGTTCGCCTTCTATCCCAAGAGCTTCGGCCTGCGCCACGCCTGGGTGAAGAATGCCAAGCCCAATCTCATGGCCCAGAACCTGCTCAAGTACCGGCGCGTCGAACCGGACCTGCGCGCCGCCTACCAGGCCAAGTGGAACCGGCCAGTGCTGTGGCCGGTGTTGGTGACCCTGGCCTTGCTGGCCGCCGCCGTGTGGCCGGCCGTGGCCGCCTATCGCCGCAGGCAGAAGGCGACCGCCCATGTTTAGGGAAGCACTGATTCATTCCCACGCGGTCGCGACGAGGGCTTTGCGGGATGGGATGCAAGGCGCGACGTGCAGGCCATGGTTATTCCATGGCCTAGCGTCGCAACGCCGCAGACCGCCCGCAAAGCCCTCGTCCCTGCGGGTTGAGGAGGGAACGGGGCGCTCGCTGCGTTGGGCTCCTCGGCATCGTAGTCATGGCTACGACCTTCGTCGCCCGCCTTGCGATCACCCCGTTCTCTCCTCAACGCGATCCGTGAGGGAATGAATCAGTGCTTCCTTACATCCTGCGCCGTCTCCTCTATGCCATCCCCATCCTGCTGGGGGTGAACCTGCTCACCTTCTCCCTGTTCTTCCTGGTCAACACCCCGGACGACATGGCGCGCATCCAGCTGGGCGCCAAGCACGTCACCGCCGAGGCGGTGGAACGCTGGAAGAGCGAGCACGGCTACGACAAGCCCCTGTTCTTCAACGGGGCGGCGACCGGCGTGGCCAAGGCCACCGATACCCTGTTCGTCGACAAATCCCTCAAGCTGTTCGCCTTCCAGTTCGGTGCCGCCGACGATGGCCGCGACATCGCTCGTGAAATTAGGACGCGCATGGGTCCCAGCCTGGCCATCGCCCTGCCCACCTTCCTGGTGGGGGTGCTGGTCTATGTCAGCTTCGCCCTGTTGCTGGTGTTTTTTCGTGGCACCGCCCTGGATGCCGGCGGCGTGATCCTGAGCGTGGCCCTCATGTCCATCTCCGGGCTGTTCTACGTGATCGCCGGCCAGTACCTGATGGGCAAGCTGTGGCACTGGTTTCCCATCTCCGGCTTCCAGCCCGGCTGGGAGGCCTGGAAGTTCATGGTGATGCCGGTGATCGTCGGCCTGGTGGGGGGGCTCGGTGATTCCGCCCGCTTCTATCGCGCCCTGTTCATCGAGGAGATCGGCAAGGACTACGTGCGCACCGCCCGGGCCAAGGGCCTGTCCGAGCTGCGCGTGCTGTTCCGCCACGTGCTGGGCAACGCCATGATCCCCATCCTCACCGGCGTGGTGGTGGTGATCCCGCGCCTGTTCCTGGGCAGCCTGATCATCGAATCCTTCTTCGGCATCCCCGGCCTGGGCAGCTACACCATCGATGCCATCCAGGCCCAGGACTTCGCCATCGTCCGCTCCATGGTGTTCCTGGGCTCGGTGCTGTACATCGTCGGCCTGGTGCTGACCGACCTGTCCTACACCCTGGTGGACCCGCGGGTGCGGCTGGAATGAGCTTCAAGCCCGTCCTCCTCTGGTCAGACGCCCTGCTGTTTCTGCTGCTGGCGGGGGTGCTGATCCTGGTCTGGCTGGCCCGCAACCAGGACACCCTGCGCGGGCCCTGGCGCAGGGTCATGCGCAGTCGTCTGGGCGCCGCCACCACGGTCATCCTGGCCATGTATGGCGGTATCGGCGTGCTGGATTCCCTGCACTATCAGGTGCGCCTGCCAGACCAACCCATTCAGTCCGGCCAACTCAACCAAGCCGGCCAAGGCGCCCAGTACGGCGGCGAGGTGCTGTCCGCCCTGGACGGCCTGCTCACGCCGTTGCGGGAGGGCGGCGAGAAGACCTATTCCGCCCCCTTCGCCACCCGGCTCTATGCCAAGGAAATGATCACCGGGCCGGATGGCCGGGAGACCCGGGATTACCCCCGCCTGCTGCATGGCGGGGCGCATCTGCGGGACCCGGCGGCCGAGTTCTGGCCGGACGTGCTGTGGCGCGGCGGGGTGGGGCTGCTGGGCGGGCTGGTGCTCTGGGTTGTCGGTTATGGGGTAATCCGGCTGCGCTCCCTCACCCCCAGCCCCTCTCCCG